>NZ_MWIG01000293.1:0-9376 GCF_002156145.1 Streptomyces sp. NRRL B-24572
CGGCGCGGGCGTGTCGGCGGCGACGGGGGCGAGCACGGCCGCCCTCCCCTCCGGGACCCGGCCGCCGGCCGCCGTGCTCGCCCCCGTCGCCGCCGACACGCCCGCGCCGTCCGACACCACCCCGGCCGACGCCGTACGCGCCGCGACCGACACCGTCCTCGCCCTGATCCGCGCCTGGCTCGCCGAGGACCGGCTCGTCGACGTCCCGCTCGTGTTCACCACCACCGGAGCCGTCGCCACCGGACCGCACGAGCGCCCCGCCTCGCTCACCGGCGCGGCCGTCTGGGGCCTGGTCCGCTCCGCCCTGCGCGAGCACCCCGGCCGCTTCGCCCTGCTCGACCTCGACGGTACGGAGGAGAGCCGGACGCCGCTCCCGGGCGCCCTCCCCGAGCTACTGCGCACGGAACCCGAACTCGCCGTCCGCGCAGGCCGGTTCCTCATCCCGCGCCTCGCCCGCGCCGCCGACGACCAGGCCCTCCCCGTACCCGCCGGCGACGACGCCTGGCGCCTCGTGAGCGAGGGCAAGGGCAGCCTGGAGAACCTCTCCCTCGCCCCGGCGCCGGAGGCCACCGCGGCACTCGCCCCCGGCCAGGTGCGGATCTCGGTCCGGGCCGCGGGACTGAACTTCCACGACGTCGTCCTCGCCCTCGGCATGATCGAGGAGGACCGCGACCAGTTCGGCTACGAGGCGGCGGGCGTGATCGCCGAGACCGGCCCCGGCGTCACCGGACTGAAGCCCGGCGACCGCGTCATGGGCCTGGTCCGTGACGGCTTCGGCCCGCTGGCCGTCGCCGACAGCCGGCTGATCGCCCCCGTCCCCGAGGGCTGGACCTTCGCCCGGGCCGCCTCCGTCCCGGTCGCCTTCCTCACCGCGTACTACGGCCTCGTCGACCTCGCCGAGGTCCGCCCCGGCGACACCGTCCTGATCCACGCGGCCGCCGGCGGCGTCGGCATGGCGGCCGTCCAACTGGCCCGCCACCTCGGCGCCGAGGTCCACGCCACGGCGAGCCACGGCAAGTGGGACACCCTGCGCGCCGCCGGCCTCGACGACGCCCACATCTGCGACTCCCGCACCCTCGGCTTCGAGCAGCGGATCCGGGAGGCCACCGGGGGCCGCGGCGTGGACGTCGTCCTCGGCTCCCTCGCCGGCGACTTCGTCGACGCCTCGCTGCGGCTGCTCGCACCCGGCGGACGGCTCATCGAGATGGGCAAGACGGACATCCGCGAGCCCCACAGCGTCGCCGCCGCGTACCCCGGCACCACCTACCACGCGTACGACCTGAACCTCGTGGCCCCCGAACGGGTCCGGGACATGCTCGCCGAGGTCCTCGCCCGCTTCGCGGACGGGACCCTCACCCCGCTGCCCGCCATGACCCGGGACCTGCGCCACGCCCCCGCCGTCTTCCGCCACATGTCCCAGGCCCGCCACACCGGCAAGCTGGTCCTGGACGTGCCCCGCCCGCTCGACCCGGACGGCACGGTGCTCGTCACCGGCGGCACCGGCACCCTCGGCGGCCTGGTCGCCCGCCACCTGGCCACCGCGCACGGCATACGGAACCTCGTCCTGACCAGCCGCCGGGGCCCGGCCGCCGCCGGGGCCGACGAGCTGGTGGCCGCCCTGGCCGAGGCGGGAGCCCGCGCCACCGTCGTGGCCTGCGACGCCGCCGACCGCACCGCCCTCCGGGCCGCGCTCGACGGCATCGACCCCGCCCACCCGCTGACCGCCGTCGTCCACGCCGCGGGCGCCCTCGACGACACCGCCGTCGACCAGCTCACCCCGGAGCAGGTGGACCGGGTCCTGCGGCCGAAGGCGGACGCCGCCTGGCACCTCCACGAGCTCACCCGCGACCTGGACCTCGCCGCGTTCGTCCTCTTCTCCTCCGCCGCAGGCACCCTCGGCACGGCCGGCCAGGCCAACTACGCGGCCGCCAACGCCTTCCTGGACGCCCTCGCCCACCGGCGCAGGGCCGAGGGCCTGCCCGCGGTGTCCCTCGCCTGGGGCCTGTGGGAGGAGACCAGCGCCCTCACCGGCACCCTCGACGACAAGGACCTGCGCAGGCTCGCCCGCACCGGCGTGGCCGCGATGCCCACCGCCGAGGCGCTCGCCCTCCTCGACGAGGCCCTGACCGCGACCCGGCCCGCCCTCGTACCCGTCCGGCTCGACCTCGCCGGACTCACCGCCTCCGGCGCCGAAGTCCCCGCCCTCCTGCGCTCCCTGGTCCGCAAGCCGGTACGCCGCCGCGCCCAGGCCGGCACCGCCGCCGGCGCGGCCTCGCTCGCCGACCGTCTCGGCCCCCTGCCCGAGGCCGAGCGCCGCAGGGTCCTCCTGGACCTCGTCCGCGAACACGCCGCCGTGGTGCTCGGCGAGTCCTCGCCGGCCGCGATCGGCCCGAACCGCGCCTTCAAGGAGCTCGGCTCGGACTCGCTCACCTCGGTGGAACTGCGCAACCGCCTCAAGACGGCCACCGGACTGCGCCTGTCCGCGACGCTCGTCTTCGACCACCCGACACCGGCCGCCATCGCCGACCACCTGTACGGAGAACTCGTCACCGACGGCGGTCCTGGCGCCACCGGCGCCGACGGCGGCGGCGGTCTCGACACGGCCGAACTCGACCGCCTGGAGGCCGGGTTCGAGGCGCTGCTCGCCGCCGCGCCCGACGCCACGACCCGCCAGGGCATCGGCACCCGCCTGCGCTCCCTGCTGCAGCGCTGGGAGCCCGAGGCGAACGCCGACACGGGCGGCGGCGACCTGAGCACGGCGACGGACGAGGAGCTCTTCGCGGCCCTCGAAGACGAACTCGATCTTTTCCGCGACTGAGGAAGGCTGACGGTCCGATGGGGCACCAGAACGACACCGGCGACACGAACGGCACGACCAACGCCGGCACCGAGGACAAGCTGCGCGACTACCTGCGCAGGGCGACGACCGAACTCCGCGAGGTCAAGCGCCGCCTGAAGGAAGAGGAGGAGCGCCGCGACGAGCCCGTCGCCGTCGTCGGCATGGCCTGCCGCTACCCGGGCGGAGCGACCTCGCCCGAAGCCCTCTGGCGGCTCGTCGCCGAAGGCCGCGACGTGCTGACCGAGCTCCCCGACGACCGGGGCTGGGACACGGAGGAGCTGTACGACCCCGACCCGGACCGGCACGGCACCTCGTACGCGTACGAAGGCGGGTTCCTGCACGACGCGGGCGAGTTCGACGCCGAGTTCTTCGGGATCTCGCCGCGCGAGGCGATCGCGATGGACCCGCAGCAGCGGCTGCTCCTGGAGACCTCCTGGGAGGCCCTGGAGCGCGCCGGCATCGACCCGCTCTCCCTGCGCGGCAGCGACACCGGCGTCTACGTCGGCGCCATCGCCCAGGAGTACGGGCCGCCCCTGCACCGCCCGTGGGAGGGCGCCGACGGCCACCTGCTCACCGGCACCACCTCCAGCGTCGTCTCCGGCCGCATCTCCTACGTCCTCGGCCTCGAAGGACCGGCGGTCACCCTGGACACCGCCTGCTCCTCCTCCCTGGTCGGCCTGCACATGGCCGTCCAGTCCCTGCGGTCCGGCGAGACCGACCTGGCGCTCGCCGGCGGCGTCACCGTCCTGGCCACCCCCGGCGTCTTCGTCGAGTTCTCCCGCCAGCGGGGCATGGCCCCCGACGGCCGCTGCAAGGCCTTCGCCGCCGCCGCCGACGGCACCGGCTGGGGCGAAGGAGCGGGACTGCTGGTCCTGGAGCGCCTGTCCGACGCGGTGCGCAACGGGCGCCGCGTGCTCGGCCTCGTCCGCGGGACCGCCGTCAACCAGGACGGGGCCAGCAACGGCCTGACCGCGCCCAACGGCCTGTCCCAGCAGAAGGTCGTCCGCCAGGCCCTGGACCGGGCGGGGCTGCGCCCGGCGGACGTGGACGTCGTCGAGGCCCACGGCACCGGAACCCGCCTCGGCGACCCGATCGAGGCACAGGCACTCCTCGCGACGTACGGGAAGAACCGGCCGGCGGACCGGCCGCTGCTGCTCGGCTCGCTGAAGTCGAACATCGGGCACACCCAGGCCGCGGCCGGTGTCGGCGGGGTCATCAAGATGGTGATGGCGCTGCGCGAGGGCCTGGTCCCCAAGACGCTGCACGTCGACGAGCCGACCCCGCACGTGGACTGGTCGGCCGGCGCGGTGGAGCTGGTGACCGAGGCCGTGGACTGGCCCGAGACCGGGCGCCCCCGCCGCGCCGCGGTCTCCTCCTTCGGCATCAGCGGCACCAACGCCCACGTCATCCTCGAACAGGCCCCACAAACCGGGCGGACGCCCGGGAACCCCGGGCCGGCCCCCGAGGCCGCCGCTCCGGCTCCCGGGTCCGTCGAGCGGGCCCCCGGGTCCGCCGATCCGGCGCCCGCACCGACCCCCGTGCTCGCCTCCCCGTTCCTCGTCTGGCCGGTGTCCGCCCGCGGCGAGGCGGCCCTGCGCGACCAGGCCGCGCGACTCCTCGAATTCAGCACCGCCCACCCGGAGGCCCCCGACACCGCCGTCGCCCACGCCCTGGCGACCACCCGCGCGACCCTGACCCACCGCGCCGTGGTCGTCGGCGAGGACCGGGACGAGCTGGAGCGGGGACTGCGCGCCCTCGCCGCCGGAGAGGAGTCCCCGCACGTGACCGTCGGCGTCCACACCGACGAGCGCGTCGGATACGTCCTGCCCGACCCGGACGGCCCGTGGCGCGCCATGGCCCGCGAGCTCGCCGACACCTCGCCGGTCTTCCGGGAGCACCTGGACGTCTGCGCCCGCGCCCTGACCCCCTACACCACCGCACCCGTACGCGACGTGGTCCTCGACCCGGCGGGACCGGACCGGCCGGCCGACGAACAGACCCTGCGCTGTGCGCTCTTCGCCGTCACCGTGGCCCTGGTCCGCACCTGCCGGGCCCTCGGCACCCAAATGGACGCCTTCGTCGGACACCCGGTGCACGAGGCCACCGCCGTCCACCTCGCGGGGGCCCTCACCCTCGACGGCGCCGCGCGCTGCGCCGCGCTGGGCGAGAAGCACACCGCCGACCAGCCGTCCTGGCTCTGGTTCCGTCCCACGGAGCAGGCCGCCGCGGGCGGCGGCGGGGAAGACTACGCCGTCCTCGTGGACCTGGCGGGCGGGGCGTCCCTGCTCACCGGACTCGCCCAGGCGTACGTCAACGGCTCTCCCGTCGACTGGTCCGGCCTGCTGCCCCCCGCCGCCGCGGCCCCCCTCGACCTGCCCACGTACGCCTTCCAGCGCCACCACTACTGGCTCGGCGCCCCGGAGCGCACCGTCACCGCACGCACCCTGCTGCACTGGCGGCCGGCGGACACCCCGCCCGGTGCGGGCGCCGACACCTGGCTCGCCCTGGTGCCCGCCGGTTTCACCGACGAGCCCTTCGTGACGCGGGCCGTGGAGGAACTGGCCGCCCAGGGAGCACGGGTCACCGTGCGGACCGTGGACCTGACGGACGCCGCGGACGACGAGGCACTGGGCCGGACCCTCACCGGGACGATCACGGAAGCGGCTCCCGCGGGGGTGCTCTCCCTCCTCGACGTCGACGGCTCCCCGTGCGGCGACGGCCTCATGGTCCCGCGCGGCACGCTCGCCGGCCTCGCGCTCGCCCGGGTGCTCCACGCCATGCCCGAGGCACCTCGACTGTGGACGGCCACCGACGACACGGCCGACCACCCCGAACCCGCCCCCCTGGCCTGGGCCGCATGACGGCCGTGACCACGCAGGCCGTGACCTCGACAACCGTGACGACGGCCGCGTCCCCGACGGCCATGACCCCGCAGGAGCAGGCACACGTCCTGCGCTTCGTCCGCGGCCTCCCCGACGAGGAGCAGATCGCCGCCGCCACCCTGGCCGTGCTCGCCGTACTCCGCGCGCGGACACCGGCCGGCCGCGCCGCACCGGGCGGTCCCGTCGTCCCGGCCCCCACCTGGGGCTTCGACCGCACCTATCGAGCCCCGGGTTCCTGGGCCGCCGCGCGGTAGCCCCGCGCGAACGCCCGCCCCCACCGAAACCTGCCCGACAGAGAGAAGAGTCCCCATGTCCCGCCGTCTGTTCACCTCGGAGTCCGTGACCGAGGGCCACCCCGACAAGATCGCCGACCAGATCAGCGACCGGATCCTCGACGCGCTCCTCGCCCAGGACCCCTCCTCCCGCGTGGCCGTGGAGACGCTGATCACCACCGGTCAGGTCCACATCGCCGGCGAGGTCACCACCGCCGCGTACGCGCCGATAGCCCAGCTGGTGCGCGACGCCGTCCTCGACATCGGCTACGACTCCTCCGCGAAGGGCTTCGACGGCGCCTCCTGCGGCGTGTCGGTGTCCATCGGCGCCCAGTCCCCGGACATCGCGCAGGGCGTCGACACCGCCCACGAGGTCCGCGTCGAGGGCGCGGGCGACGAGCTGGACGCCCAGGGCGCCGGCGACCAGGGCCTGATGTTCGGCTACGCCACCGACGAGACCCCCACCCTGATGCCGCTCCCCATCGACCTCGCCCACCGGCTCTCCCGCCGCCTGACCGAGGTCCGCAAGGACGGCACCGTGCCGTACCTGCGCCCGGACGGCAAGACGCAGGTCACCATCGAGTACGACGGGGACCGCCCGGTGCGCCTCGACACGGTCGTCGTCTCCTCGCAGCACGCCGCCGACATCGACCTCGACTCCCTCCTGACCCCGGACATCCGCGAGTACGTCGTCGAGCACGTCCTCAAGCAGCTGGTCGAGGAGGGCGTCAGCCTGGAGTCCGACGGCTACCGGCTCCTGGTCAACCCGACCGGGCGCTTCGAGGTCGGCGGCCCGATGGGCGACGCGGGCCTGACCGGCCGGAAGATCATCATCGACACGTACGGCGGGATGGCCCGGCACGGCGGCGGCGCGTTCTCCGGCAAGGACCCGTCGAAGGTGGACCGCTCGGCGGCGTACGCGATGCGCTGGGTCGCGAAGAACGTCGTCGCGGCGGGCCTGGCCAGGCGCTGCGAGGTGCAGGTCGCGTACGCGATCGGCAAGGCGGAGCCCGTCGGCCTCTTCGTCGAGACCTTCGGCACCGGAACCGTCGACCAGCAGCGGATCGAGCAGGCCATCGGCGAGGTCTTCGACCTGCGCCCGGCGGCGATCATCCGCGACCTCGACCTCAAGCGGCCCATCTACGCGGCGACGGCGGCGTACGGCCACTTCGGGCGCGAACTCCCCGAGTTCACCTGGGAGCGCACCGACCGTGTCGACGCCCTGAAGAAGGCCGCGGGGGTGTAACGCGTGCGCATCGCCGTCACCGGGTCCATCGCCACGGACCATCTGATGGTCTTCCCCGGCCGGTTCGCGGACCAGCTCGTGGCCGACCGGCTGGAACACGTCTCGCTGTCTTTCCTCGCCGACCGTCTCGACATCCGCCGCGGGGGAGTGGCCGCGAACATCGCCTTCGGCCTCGGCCGGCTCGGTCTGTCCCCCGTGCTGGTCGGCGCGGTGGGCGACGACTTCGAGCCGTACCGGGTCTGGCTCAAGGGCCACGGCGTGGACACCGACTCCGTGCACGTCTCCACGGAACGGCACACCGCGCGGTTCGTCTGCACCACGGACGCGGACCAGAACCAGATCGCGACCTTCTACGCGGGTGCGATGGCGGAGGCACGCACCATCTCCCTCGCCCGGGTCGCGGCACGGTCCGGGGGCCTCGACCTCGTGCTCGTCTCCCCGAACGACCCGGAGGCGATGCTGCGCCACACCGCGGAGTGCCGTGCACTGGGCGCCCGCCTCGCCGCGGATCCGTCCCAGCAGCTCGCCCGCCTCGAACGGGACGAGGTCCGTACCCTGATCGACCACTCGGACATGCTCTTCACCAACGCGTACGAGTCCGTCCTCCTCCAGGAGCGCAGCGGCTGGACCGAACAGCAGGTCCTGGGCCGGACCCGCCTCTGGGTCACGACACTCGGCGCCGACGGCTGCCGCATCCAGCGGGCCGGCGCCCGCACCCTCGACGTCCCCGCCGTACCGGCGACCTCGGTCGCCGACCCGACGGGCGTGGGAGACGCCTTCCGCGCCGGATTCCTCGCGGGCGTCGCCTGGGGAACGGACATCGAGCGGGCGGCCCAGCTGGGCAGCGTGCTCGCCACGACCGCCCTGGAGACGGTCGGCACGCAGGAGTACGAGCCGGAGCGGGACGACCTGCTGCTCCGACTGTCCGAGGCGTACGGGCCGACGGCGGCGGACGCACTCGCAGCACACCTGTCGAGGGCGCTGTGAGCGACCGGAAGAACGAACAGAAGAACAGAGCCGCCGCGCTGCGCGAGGCCTTCGCGGCCCGGGTCGTCGTCTCCGACGGCGCCATGGGCACCATGCTCCAGGCCCAGGACCCCACCCTGGAGGACTTCCAGCAGCTGGAGGGCTGCAACGAGATCCTGAACGTCTCCCGGCCGGACATCGTCCGCTCGGTCCACGACGCCTACCTCGCCGTCGGCACCGACTGCATCGGCACCAACACCTTCAACTGCAACTTCGCCGCGCTCGGCGAGTACGACATCGCCCACCGGATCTTCGAACTCTCCGAGGCCGGTGCCCGGATCGCCCGCGAAGCCGCCGACGCGTCCACACGGAACACCGGACAGCAGCGCTGGGTCCTCGGCTCCATGGGCCCCGGCACCAAGCTGCCCACCCTCGGCCACGTCGACTACGCCACCCTCCGCGACGCCTACCAGCAGAACGCCGAGGGCCTCCTCGCCGGCGGTGCCGACGCCCTGATCGTCGAGACCACGCAGGACCTCCTGCAGACCAAGTCCTCGATCATCGGCGCCCGGCGGGCACTCGACGCCCTGGGCATCGACGTCCCGCTGGTCTGCTCGGTGACCGTGGAGACCACGGGCACGATGTTGCTCGGCTCGGAGATCGGGGCGGCCCTGACGGCCCTGGAGCCGCTCGGCATCGACATGATCGGCCTGAACTGCGCCACGGGCCCGGCCGAGATGAGCGAGCACCTGCGCCACCTCGCCCGCCACGCCCGCATCCCGCTCTCCTGCATGCCGAACGCGGGCCTGCCCGTGCTCACCAAGGACGGCGCGCACTACCCGCTGTCGCCGTCCGAACTGGCCGACGCACAAGCGGAGTTCGTACGGGACTACGGCCTGTCCCTGGTCGGCGGCTGCTGCGGTACGACGCCGGAGCACCTGCGCCAGGTCGTGGAGCGCGTACGAGGCCTGACCCCGTCGGCGCGTGAGCCGCGACCGGAGCCCGGCGCTTCGTCCCTGTACAGCCATGTGCCGTTCCGGCAGGACACCTCGTACCTGGCGATCGGCGAGCGGACCAACGCCAACGGTTCGAAGAAGTTCCGCGAGGCCATGCTGGAGGGCCGCTGGGACGACTGCGTGGAGATGGCCCGCGACCAGATCCGCGAGGGCGC
>NZ_MWIG01000294.1:0-19933 GCF_002156145.1 Streptomyces sp. NRRL B-24572
CGCCAACGCGGGCGCCGACGAGGACCGCGTCGGCGCCCGCGTTGGCGTAGGCGATGAGGTCGTGCGGGCCGCGGACGCCGGACTCGGCGACCTTGACGATGTGCGCGGGGATCTCGGGGGCGACGCGCTCGAAGGTGGAGCGGTCGACCTTGAGGGTCTTGAGGTCGCGCGCGTTGACGCCGATGATGCGGGCGCCCGCGTCGACGGCGCGCTCGACCTCCTCCTCGTCGTGGACCTCGACCAGCGGGGTGAGACCGATGGACTCGGCACGCTCGATGAGGGAGACCAGCGCCTCCTGCTCCAGGGCGGCGACGATGAGGAGCGCGAGATCCGCTCCGTACGCCCGCGCCTCCCAGAGCTGGTACGCGGTGACGATGAAGTCCTTGCGCAGCACGGGGATGTCGACCCGGGCGCGGACGGCCTCCAGGTCGGCGAGCGAGCCGCCGAAGCGGCGCTGCTCGGTGAGGACGGAGATGACGGCGGCGCCACCGGCCTCGTAGTCCGCGGCGAGACCGGCCGGGTCGGCGATCGCGGCGAGCGCGCCCTTGGACGGGCTGGAGCGCTTGACCTCGCAGATCACCTTGACGCCGTCCCCGCGCAGTGCGGCGACGCCGTCCTTGGCCTGCGGCGCCTTGGCGGCGCGCTCCTTGAGCTCGTCGAGGGTGACCCGCGCCTGTCGCTCTGCGAGGTCGGCGCGTACGCCTTCGATGATCTCGTCGAGCACACTCACGCGAGGGGCCCCCTTCCGGGACGGTGACGGTGATGAAGAACCAGGTTCAGCCACTTCGATCCTATCCGCAGGACGGCCCCGGACTCGCATCGGCCCGAGCCGCGTCCCACCTGCTGGGACTCCCGACGGGCGCTCAGGGAGCGAGGGCGGCGCCGAAGGGAAGGTTCCGGACCAGGGTGAAGAGGGCGAGGACGGCCCCGATCCCCCACCACCAGACCGGGGAGACCGCGAGGCGCATGGGCACGCCGCGGACGGCGCGAATCAGCCAGACGACCATGACGACGGCGAAGATCCCGTAGCCGACGACGGCGAGGGCGTTGGAGCCGAGGGCGGTCGGGAGGTCGCCGTGGGCGACGGCGTGGGCGCTGCGGAGTCCGCCGCAGCCGGGGCAGTAGACGCCGGTGAAGCGGAGGAGCGGGCAGACGGGGTAGTGCCCGGGTTCGTTGGGGTCGACGGTCCCGACGTAGGCGAACGCGGCGGCGACCCCGGCGAGGATGCCGACCGGCACGGACAGCCGCCGCACGAGCGACCGCGGCGCGGGCGGCGCCGCCGGAACGTACGCGCCGGGCCAGGAACCCGGTCCGGACGGTACGTGCCCGCCCGGCGGTACGGACCCGTCCGGCCACGGGGCGGGGCCCGGCGATACGAGCGGCGCGCCCGGCTCGGCTACGGCGACGCCCGGCGCGGCGACGGTCGGCGCGGCGACGGTCGGCGCGGCCTGCGCGGCGTCGGCAGGCGCGCCCGGCGCGGCCGCCGTGGCGTTCGGGCGAGCGGGTTCACCCGGGCGGGTGGGGGAATCGTCGGTCACGGCTCCGGCCGTCGGCTGCGCGTCCACCCGGTGATTCTCGCCCCTCACGCGCGAGGGCGCAGCCCGGCATGGCCGGACTGCGCCCTCGGATGCGTCGTGCCGGGTCAGGCGCGGGCCTTCGCGGTCTCGGTCGCGGCCTGGCGGGCGGCGACGACGGCCTCCGATTCCTTCGGCATGCCGAGGCCCGCCACCTTCATCGCGCCACCGATGATGCCGCCGAGGAAGATGACGCCCACGCCGGCCCAGAAACCGGGCACGTTGGCGGCCACCATGAAGACGCCGGCGATGCAGAAGCCGATGAAGGAGATGATGACACCGGTCCAGGCGGCCGGGGTGTGTCCGTGGGCGCTGCCCGCCATGAGTTGCTCCTCGTTGCAGTTGCTCGATGGTGAGGTCTCGCGTGCGCGGACACTCGGCGCTCATTGTCCCGCACGCGGGCGCGCGAGGATGAATCGGGGGTGCCCGGACGATCACGCGTCGCGAACGGAACCGGTCATCCGCCCTGGGTGGGGTCCTCGCCGCGGTCCAGGGCCTTCCACAGGTCCTCGGGCCGGTCCGGGTCGGTCGTGGGGGCCTTGCGGTCGGCGCGCGGGGTGCCGGAGCGCTCGTAGCGGCCGCCCATCGCCGGCCAGCTCTTGCCGAAGCGGAGGGCGAAGAGGCCGGCGAGCAGGATGAGGGCGGCGCCCGCGGCGGTCACGTACGGCCAGATGGTGTGGGTGAGGCCGGCGACGGCGGCGGCGGTGTCGCCGCTGATCCGGGCGGCCTCGGCGTCGAGCGCGGCGCTGTCGGAGGCGCCGAGGACCGCGGCGAGCGCGGCGCCCGCGCCGCTGAGCGCGAGGAGCGCGGCGACGAGGGTGCGGCCGGTGCGGCGGACGGCGAAGACGGCGAAGAGCGCGGCGAGGCCGACGATCGCGAGGGCGGTCGGCACGCCGGTGACGGTGCTGCCGGCGGCCTCGACGGGGACGCTGCCGCCGCCGACGGACGCGGTGCCCTCGGCCCAGATCTGGCCTGCGGAGAGCAGGACGACGGTGGCGCCGAGGGCGCCGAGGAGGAGGGCCGCGGCCAGGCTGCGGCGGCCGCCGGTGGGGACGGCCGCGCGGGCGGCCCGGGGCTGGGGTACGGGTACGGCACTCACGTACCCCACTATCCCCTACGTGCTCAGTTGCCGTTCATCCGGTTGGCGGTGTGGACGGCGCGGAGTACGGCCGCGGCCTTGTTGCGGCACTCGTTGTCCTCGGCGACCGGGTCGGAGTCGGCGACGACACCGGCTCCGGCCTGCACGTACGCCGTTCCGTCGCGGAGCAGGGCGGTGCGGATGGCGATGGCGGTGTCGGCGTCCCCGGCGAAGTCGAGATAACCGACACATCCGCCGTAGAGGCCGCGCCGGGAGGGTTCGAGCTCCTCGATGATCTGCATGGCGCGGGGCTTGGGCGCGCCGGAGAGCGTGCCGGCGGGGAAGCAGGCGGTGAGGACGTCGAAGGCGGTCCGGCCGTCGGCGACCTCGCCGGTGACGGTGGAGACGATGTGCATGACGTGCGAGTAGCGCTCGATCGACATGAAGTCGACGACCTCCACCGAGCCGGGCGTGCAGACCCGGCCGAGGTCGTTGCGGCCGAGGTCGACGAGCATGAGGTGCTCGGCGCGCTCCTTGGGGTCGGCGAGCAGCTCCTCGGCGAGGTCGTGGTCCTCCTGCGGGGTGGCGCCGCGGTGCCGGGTGCCGGCGATGGGGTGGAGCATCGCCCGCCCGTCCTCGACCTTGACGAGGGCCTCGGGCGAGGAGCCGACGACGTCGAAGCCGTTCTCGAAGCGGAAGAGGTACATGTACGGGGACGGGTTGGTGGCCCGCAGGACCCGGTACACGTCGAGCGCGGAGGCGGTGCAGCGGGTCTCGAAGCGCTGCGAGGGCACGACCTGGAAGGCCTCGCCGGCGCGGATGCGCTCCTTGATGTCCTCGACGGCGTCCTGGTAGGCCGTGCCGCCCCAGAGGGCGGAGAACTCGGGCAGTTCGGAGGGCGGGAGGGCGGCGGGGACGGTCGCGACCGGGCGGGCCAGGTCGGCCTCCATGGCGTCGAGGCGGGCGACGGCGTGCGCGTACGCCTCGTCGATGCCGGTCTCCAGGTCGTTGTGGTTGATCGCGTTGGCGATCAGCAGGACCGAGCCGTCCCAGTGGTCGAGGACCGCGAGGTCGCTGGTGAGGAGCATGGTCAGCTCGGGGAGCTTCAGGTCGTCGCGGGTGGAGTCCCCGATCTTCTCCAGGCGGCGGACGATGTCGTAGCCGAGGTAGCCGACCATGCCGCCGGTGAACGGGGGCATCCCCGAAGCCAGGTCGCGGGGGGTGTGGAGGGTCTCGACGGTGGCGCGCAGGGCGGCGAGCGGGTCGCCGTCGACGGGGACGCCGACGGGCGGGGTGCCCAGCCAGTGCGCCTGCCCGTCCTTGACCGTCAGGGTCGCGTCGCTGCGGACTCCGATGAAGGAGTAGCGGGACCAGCTGCGGCCGTTCTCCGCGGATTCGAGGAGGAAGGTGCCGGGGCGTTCGGCGGCGAGCTTGCGGTAGAGCCCGACCGGGGTGTCGCCGTCCGCGAGGAGCCTGCGGCTGACGGGGATGACGCGGCGGTCGGCCGCCAGCTTGCGGAAGGTCTCGAGATCCATGGCACGGGACCTTACTGGGAGACGGGGAGCACGTCGGTGTCGAAGCAGGTGCGGGTGCCGGTGTGGCAGGCGGCTCCGACCTGGTCGACCTTGACGAGGAGGGTGTCGGCGTCGCAGTCGAGGGCGACGGCCTTGACGTGCTGGACGTGCCCGGAGGTGTCGCCCTTGACCCAGTACTCCTGGCGGCTGCGGGACCAGTAGGTGGCGCGGCCGGTGGTGAGGGTGCGGTGGAGGGCCTCGTCGTCCATCCAGCCGAGCATCAGCACCTCGCCGGTGTCGTACTGCTGGGCGATGGCGGGGACGAGCCCGTCGATGCTGCGCTTGAGGCGGGCGGCGACGGCGGGGTCGAGGTCGCTGGGGGTCCGGGGCGTGCTGGTCATGGCGCCATTGTGCCGCGATCCGGGGCGGTGTCCGGCGGGGCGTCCACTGGGCGGACCGCACGCCCCGGTCGTACGCTGGCGGGCATGTCGACCCATGCGAAACGTGAACGGCTTCTGCTCGCCGATCTGTTGGAGGCGGCGGGCCCCGACGCGCCCACGCTCTGCGAGGGCTGGCGGACCCGGGACCTCGCGGCCCATGTGGTGGTGCGGGAGCGGCGTCCGGACGCGGCTGCGGGTGCGGTCGTACCGGCGCTCAAGGAGCGGATGGACCGGGTGACGGCGGAGTTCGCCGACAAGCCGTACGAGGAGCTGATCCAGCTCATCCGTACGGGTCCGCCGAAGTTCTCGCCGTTCACCATCAAGCAGGTGGACGAGGGGGCGAACGTCGTGGAGTTCTACGTCCACGCGGAGGACGTACGCCGTGCCCAGCCCGACTGGTCGGCGCGGGAGCTCGACCCGGTCTTCGCGGACGCCCTCTGGTCCCGCCTGGAGCGGACGGCCCGGCTGCTCGGCCGCAAGGCCCCGGTGGGCCTGGTGCTGCGCCGTCCGAACGGCCAGACGGTGGTCGCCCACCGCGGCACCCCGGTGGTGACGGCCTCCGGGGAGCCGGGCGAGCTGATGATGTACCTGTACGGTCGCCAGGACTCGGCGAAGGTGGCCCTGGAGGGCGAGCCGGAGGCGATCGAGCGGCTGCGGGAGACGAAGCAGCTGGGGATCTGAGCGGGGGCTACTTCGGCAGTTCGGCGCGGCGTACGGCGGTGACCAGGAGGCTGTAGACGCCCGCGAGGCCGCAGACGGCCGCGCTCACGGCGTACACCGGTCCGAGGCCCCACAGTCCGATCGCCGCGCCCGTGAGGGGGAAGCCGAGCGGCGCGATGCCGAGCGAGAGCAGGCTGGAGACGGCGCTGACGCGGCCCAGGTAGGCGGGGTCGCACTCGGTCTGGACGAGGGCGTTGACCAGCGCCCCGGACAGTCCGGCGAGCAGGCCGACGGACAGGGCGACGGCGACCGCGACGGGCAGGTACGAGGTGACGGCGAGGGCGCCGATGCAGACGGCGCCCACCGTCATGGTCCAGCCGCTGACGGCCCCGGCGCGCGGGACGCGTCCCCGGACGCTCAGGATCAGCGAGGCGGCGCCCGCGCCCGTACCGAAGCCGGCGAGGATCCAGCCGATGCCGGAGGCGCCCCAGCCGCGCTGGTCGGCGAGGAGGGCGAGGCCGACGTTGAAGGGGCCGGCGAAGCCGAGGTCGCTGAGGAGCACGACGATCATCAGCGGTCCCAGGACGCGGTGTCCGCGCAGGTAGCGCAGTCCGTCGGCGAGGTCGCGCAGGGCGGTGCCGTCGCGGGCCTCGTTTTCAGCGGGCAGCGACCGCAGGCGGAGGGTGCTCAGCAGGGGTATCGAGAGGGTGAAGAGCACTCCGGCGACGCCGAAGGCGGCGGCCGTGCCGCCGAGGGCAACGGCGAGGCCGCCGAGCGGGCCGCCGAGGACGGCGCCGAGGCGGTACGAGAGGCCGCGCATCCCCTGGACGCGGGCGAGCTGGTCGCGCTCGGCGATGCGGGGCGGCAGGGCGCCGACGGCGGGCAGGAAGAGGGCGTCGACGACGCCGAAGACGAGGGCGACGGCGGCGAGCGCCCACAGGCCGGGCGAGGCGAGGAACAGGGTCGCGGCCAGGCCGAGGACGACGAGGGCGCGGACGGTGTCGGAGGCGATGACGACCCGGCGCGGGCCGAGGCGGTCGGCGATGACTCCCCCGCCGAGCATGAGCAGCGCCCGGGGCACGGCGGAGACGGCCATGACGAGCCCGGCCTGGGCGGGGGTGCCGCTGCCGACGGCGGTCCATGAGAGGGCGAGGTGGTAGACGCTGTCGCCGAGCGTGGAGGCGGTGTGGGCGCCGAGCCAGCGCAGGACCTGGGGGCTGCGGTGGGCGGGGCGGGTCGTCGGCGCGACGACGGTGGCCGTCATGAGTGGTAGGGGAACGCGTGGAGGTGGACGGCGACGTTCTCGCGGCCCTCGGTGTCGCCGGCATCTTCGGCGGCGCGGGCCCGCTGGTCGTACTTCTGGAGGACGGCTTCGAGCTCCTCGCCGAGGGCGGTGAGTTCGGCGGCGGTGAGCCGGGGGAGCCATTCGGAGCTGATGGAGGCGGCGCGCCACTCGCTGGACCAGGTGAGCCGCTCGTCGAGGAAGCGGCTGTGCAGTTCGGCGCGCTGCTGGTTGATCGTGCGGCCGAGGACGGCGCTCGCGGCGAGCAGCTCGGGGGCGTCGCGGAGGTCCTCCTCCTGGACGCTGAAGCCGTACGAGCTCGGCTGCCACCAGCGCTCGCGGCCGTCGGCGGACTGCGTCTCGGCCTCCTCGATGAGGCCGTGCTCGGCGAGCTTGCGCAGGTGGTAGCTGACGAGCGAGACGGCCTCGTCGACCTGCTCGGCGAGCTGGGACGCGGTGGCGGTACGGGCCACGAAGAGGGCGCGGTAGAGGCGCATCCGCAGCGGGTGCGAGATGGCTTTGAGGGTGCCGAGATCGGTGATCCGGCGGTTCTCCGACGAGGTCATGACACCGACCCTAGATGCGAAAGAAAACTTGCACAACAAAAATTGCGCAACTGATCCTGCGTATCCGGGCAAGAAGAAGGGCCCCCGCAGGGGCCCTCCTCGCAAGCGGAACGAAGACTCAGCGGACCGGGTGACCGGCTTCCCGCAGCGTCTCCTTGACCTGCGAGATCCGCAGGTCGCCGAAGTGGAAGACGGAGGCCGCGAGCACCGCGTCCGCGCCCGCCGCCACGGCCGGCGGGAAGTCGGCGAGCTTGCCGGCGCCGCCGGAGGCGATCACCGGGACCGTCACGTGCTTGCGGACGGCCGCGATCATCTCGGTGTCGTAGCCGTCCTTCGTGCCGTCGGCGTCCATCGAGTTGAGCAGGATCTCCCCCGCGCCGAGCTCGGCGGCCCGGTGCGCCCACTCGACGGCGTCGATGCCGGTGCCCTTGCGGCCGCCGTGCGTCGTCACCTCGAAGGAGCCGGTGGAGGTACGGCGGGCGTCGACCGACAGGACGAGGACCTGGCGGCCGAAGCGCTCCGCGATCTCCTGGATCAGCTCGGGGCGCTCGATCGCGGCGGTGTTGACGCCCACCTTGTCGGCGCCGGCCCGCAGCAGCTTGTCGACGTCCTCGGCCGAACGGACGCCGCCGCCGACCGTGAGCGGGATGAAGACCTGCTCGGCGGTGCGGCGCACCACGTCGTAGGTGGTCTCCCGGTTGCCGGAGGAGGCGGTGATGTCGAGGAAGGTCAGCTCGTCGGCGCCCTCCGCGTCGTACAGCTTGGCCATCTCGACGGGGTCGCCCGCGTCGCGCAGGTTCTGGAAGTTGACGCCCTTGACGACCCGGCCGTTGTCCACGTCCAGGCAGGGAATCACGCGTACGGCGAGGCTCATGCGGCATCTCCCCTGTAGGCCTCGACCTCGACCTCGACCACGAGACGCGGGTCGACGAAGCCGGAGACGATGATCATGGAAGCGGCGGGACGGACGGCGTCGAACAGCTCCTTGTGGGCGCGGCCGACCTCGTCCACGTCCCGGGCGTGGGTGATGTACATCCGGGTGCGGACGACGTCCTCGGGGCCGAGGTCCAGCTGCTTCAGGGCGTCGAAGGCCACGTTGAAGGAGTTGATGGCCTGCTCGTAGGGGCCGCCGTCGGCGATCGCTCCGCCGACCACCGACGTACAGCCGGAGACCAGGACCGTGCCGTTGGGGAGCTCCACCGCGCGGGAGTAGCCGAACTGCTCCTCCCAGGGAGCACCGGTGACGACCTTGCGGACCTCGGAGGTCACGACGCCACCGCCGCGAGCGCCTCTTCGAGGGTGAAGGCCTTGGCGTACAGCGCCTTGCCGATGATCGCGCCCTCGACGCCCAGCGGGACCAGGCCGGACAGGGCCCGCAGGTCGTCCAGGGAGGACACGCCGCCGGAGGCGACGACGGGCTTGTCGGTGGCCGCGC
Source organism: Streptomyces sp. NRRL B-24572 (assembly GCF_002156145.1). Lineage (NCBI taxonomy): Bacteria > Bacillati > Actinomycetota > Actinomycetes > Kitasatosporales > Streptomycetaceae > Streptomyces > Streptomyces sp. NRRL B-24572. Next base: position 8,550 of record NZ_MWIG01000294.1, read on the forward strand.
AGACGTTCTTCAGGAGCTCCAGGTTGGGGCCCTGGAGGGTGCCGTCCTTGGCGATGTCGGTGACGACGTACCGGGAGCAGCCCTCGGAGTCGAGGCGGGCCAGCGTCTCGTACAGGTCGCCGCCGTCGCGGGTCCAGCCGCGGCCGCGCAGGGTCGTGCCGCGCACGTCGAGGCCGACGGCGATCTTGTCGCCGAACTCGGCGATGACCTTGGCGACCCACTCCGGGGTCTCCAGGGCGGCGGTGCCGAGGTTGACGCGGGTGCAGCCGGTGGCGAGGGCCGCGGCGAGCGAGGCGTCGTCGCGGATGCCGCCGGAGAGCTCGACCTTGATGTCCATGGCCTCGGTGACCTCGCGGACCAGGTCACGGTTGTCGCCGGTGCCGAAGGCGGCGTCCAGGTCGACGAGGTGGAGCCACTCGGCGCCGGCGCGCTGCCAGGCCAGGGCGGCCTCGAGCGGAGAGCCGTAGGAGGTCTCGCTGCCGGACTCGCCGTGGACGAGGCGGACGGCCTGGCCGTCGCGGACGTCGACGGCGGGGAGGAGTTCGAGAGTGCTCACAGGGTTCCGATCCAGTTGGTGAGGAGCTGGGCGCCGGCGTCGCCGGACTTCTCGGGGTGGAACTGGGTCGCCCAGAGGGCGCCGTTCTCGACCGCCGCGACAAAGGGCTCGCCGTGGGTGGCCCAGCTGACCTTGGGGGCGCGGATGTTGGGGTTGCCGACCTCCAGGGTCCACTCGCGCACCGCGTAGGAGTGCACGAAGTAGTACCGGGCGTCGGCGTCGAGCCCCGCGAAGAGCTGGGTGTCGGCGGGGGCGTCGACGGTGTTCCAGCCCATGTGGGGAACGACGGGGGCGTTCAGCGGCTCGACCGTACCGGGCCACTCGTCGAGGCCCTCGGTCTCCACGCCGTGCTCGATGCCCTGGGCGAAGAGGATCTGCATGCCGACGCAGATGCCCATGACCGGGCGGCCGCCGGAGAGCCGGCGGCCGACGATCCAGTCGCCGCGGGCCTCCTTGAGGCCCTGCATGCAGGCGGAGAAGGCGCCGACGCCGGGGACGAGGAGCCCGTCGGCGTTCATGGCCCTGTCGTAGTCGCGGGTGATCTCGACGTCGGCGCCGACCCGGGCGAGCGCGCGCTCGGCGGAGCGCACGTTGCCGAAGCCGTAGTCGAAGACGACGACCTTCTTGGGAGAACTCGTGCTCATGACCACACGTCCAGACGCAGCACGCCGGCGGAGAGACACATCGCGGCGCCGATGGAGAGGAGCACGATGAGGCCCTTGGGCATCTGCTGTTTGACGAAGGAGTAGATGCCGCCGAGCAGGAAGAGCCCGACGAGGATCAGGATGGTGGAGAGGCCGGTCACGGTTACAGCGCGCCCTTCGTGGAGGGAAGGATTCCGGCGGCGCGCGGGTCGCGTTCGGAGGCGTAGCGCAGCGCGCGGGCGAGGGCCTTGAACTGGCACTCCACGATGTGGTGGGCGTTGCGTCCGTACGGCACGTGGACGTGCAGGGCGATCTGCGCCTGGGCGACGAAGGACTCCAGGATGTGCCGGGTCATCGTCGTGTCGTACGAGCCGATCATCGGCGCCATGTTCTCGGGCTCGGTGTGCACGAGGTACGGGCGGCCGGAGAGGTCGACGGTGACCTGGGCGAGCGACTCGTCCAGCGGGACGGTGCAGTTGCCGAAGCGGTAGATGCCGACCTTGTCGCCGAGGGCCTGCTTGAAGGCGGCGCCGAGCGCGAGGGCGGTGTCCTCGATGGTGTGGTGCGAGTCGATGTGCAGGTCGCCGTCGGTCTTGACGGTCAGGTCGAAGAGTCCGTGCCGGCCGAGCTGGTCGAGCATGTGGTCGTAGAAGCCGACCCCGGTCGACACGTCGACCTTTCCGGTGCCGTCGAGGTCGATCTCGACGACGACGGAGGTCTCCTTGGTGGTGCGCTCAACGCGGCCTACGCGGCTCATCGCTTCTGCTCCTTCATCAGTTCACGGACCGCGTCGAGGAACGCGTCGTTCTCTTCGGGGGTGCCGGCGGTGACCCGCAGCCATCCCGGTACGCCGTTGTCCCGGACCAGGACGCCCCGGTCGAGGATCGACTGCCAGGCCTCGTGCGCGTCGGGGAACTTCCCGAACTGCACGAAGTTGGCGTCGGAGTCGGTGACCTCGCAGCCGAGGGCGCGCAGCTCGGTGACGAGGCGGTCGCGCTCGGCCTTGAGCTGCTCGACGTACCCGAGGAGGGTGTCGGTGTGCTCCAGGGCGGCGAGCGCGGTGGCCTGGGTGACGGCCGAGAGGTGGTACGGCAGGCGGACCAGCTGGACGGCGTCGACCACGGCCGGGTGGGCGGCGAGGTAGCCGAGGCGGAGTCCGGCGGCGCCGAAGGCCTTGGACATGGTCCGGGAGACCACCAGGTTCGGGCGGCCCTCGATGAGGGGCAGCAGCGAGTCGCGGTGGCTGAACTCCACGTACGCCTCGTCCACGACGACCATGGAGGGCTTGGCCGCCTGGGCCGCCTCGTACAGGGCGAGGACGGTGCCCGCACTCACGGCCGTGCCGGTGGGGTTGTTGGGCGAGGTGATGAAGACGACGTCCGGCGCGTTCTCGGCGATGGCCTGGACGGCCGCCTCGACGTCGATCGTGAAGTCCTCGTTGCGCGGCCCTGAGATCCAGCCGGTGCCGGTGCCGCGGGCGATCAGCGCGTGCATCGAGTACGAGGGCTCGAAGCCGATCGCGGTACGGCCGGGGCCGCCGAAGGTCTGCAGCAGCTGCTGGAGGACCTCGTTGGAGCCGTTGGCCGCCCAGACGTTCTCGACGCCGACGCGGTGCCCGCCGGTCCGGGTGAGGTAGGCGGCGAGCTCGGTGCGGAGCTCGATCGCGTCCCGGTCGGGGTAGCGGTTGAGGCCGCGGGCGGCCTCGGCGACCCGCTCCGCGATCCGGGCCACCAGGGGCTCGGGCAGCGGGTAGGGGTTCTCGTTGGTGTTCAGCTGGACGGGTACGTCGAGCTGGGGCGCGCCGTAGGGGGACTTGCCGCGCAGCTCGTCCCGGACGGGCAGGTCGTCGATCTGGATGATGCCGTTCTCGGTCACTTGCTCTCGGGGACCTTCCATCCGAACCGGGCCTTGATCGCGGCGCCGTGGGCGGGCAGGTCCTCGGCCTCGGCGAGGGTGACGACGTGGTGGGCGACGTCGGCGAGGGCGTCGCGCGTGTAGTCCACGATGTGCACGCCGCGCAGGAAGGACTGCACGGACAGACCCGAGGAGTGGCAGGCGCAGCCGCCGGTGGGCAGGACGTGGTTGGAGCCGGCGCAGTAGTCGCCGAGCGAGACCGGCGCCCAGGGGCCGACGAAGATCGCGCCCGCGTTGCGGACGCGGTCGGCGACGGCGGCCGCGTCGGCGGTCTGGATCTCCAGGTGCTCGGCGCCGTACGCGTCGACGACCTTGAGGCCGTCGGCGAGGTCGCGGACGAGGACGATCGCGGACTGCTTGCCGGCGAGGGCCGGGACGATCCGGTCGTCGACGTGCTTGGAGGCGGCGACCTGGGTCTTCAGCTCGGTCTCGGTGGCGGCGGCCAGCTCCTCCGAGTCGGTGACGAGGACGGAGGCGGCCATCGGGTCGTGCTCGGCCTGGCTGATGAGGTCGGCGGCGACGTGCACGGGGTCGGCGGTGGAGTCCGCGAGGATCGCGATCTCCGTGGGGCCGGCCTCGGCGTCGATGCCGATGCGGCCCTTGAGGAGGCGCTTGGCGGCGGCCACGTAGATGTTGCCGGGGCCGGTGACCAGGTTGACGGGGGCGCAGCCGGGCTCGTCGGCGGTGCCTTCCGTGCCGTACGCGAACATGGCGATGGCCTGGGCGCCGCCCGCGGCGTAGACCTCGTCGACGCCGAGCAGGGCGCAGGCGGCGAGGATCGTCGGGTGCGGAAGGCCGCCGAACTCCTTCTGCGGGGGCGAGGCGATGGCCACGCCCTCGACGCCGGCCTCCTGGGCGGGGACGACGTTCATCACGACGGAGGACGGGTAGACGGAGCGGCCGCCCGGCACGTACAGGCCGACGCGCTCGACGGGGATCCACTTCTCGGTGACCGTGCCGCCGGGGACGACCTGGGTGGTGTGGGTGGTGCGGCGCTGCTCGCGGTGGACCATGCGGGCGCGCCGGATGGACTCTTCGAGGGCGGCGCGGACGGCCGGGTCGAGCTCGTCGAGGGCGCGACTGATCGCCTCGGCGGGGACGCGCAGGCCCGGGACGCGGACGCCGTCGAATTTCTCCCCGTAGTCGATCACCGCTGCCGCGCCATGATGCCGGACGTCCTCGCAGATCGGCCGCACCTTCTCCAGGGCGGCTTCCACGTCGAACTCGGCACGGGGCAGCAGGTCGCGCAGGGCGGAACCCTCGGGGAGGGCCTCACCGCGCAGATCGATTCGAGAGATCACGGGTCAATTCTCGCAGACGGCCTACAACGCCGGTCGCCCGTATCAGCAGCTGATACATGCCCATCACTGGCTGATACGCGCCACGGTGGCGTCTCCTCGCCACTCCTGACCGTTAGCGTTCAGCCCGTCACACTGCGGGAAGAACGACTGTACGAATCCACGAATCCCGGGAAGCGGAATCGTGGGAGCGCATCGGGGAGAGCGAGGGGGCGGCAGTGACCGAGCCGCACGAGGACGGGATGCCGGACGGTCTCACGGGCCCGGAGCGGGCCGTGTGGCGGGCGTTCCGGATCGGTAGGACCTGTGATCTGACGGAGGGGATCGCGGAGCGGGACGACCCCTTCGGGGGACGGGAGTGGGGAGAGGAGCGGAGTGTCCGCGCCGACGTGGTGGCGCTGCTGCTGCTCGACGGGCCGCCGGCGCGGTCCGGGCGGGTGGCCGCGCTGAAGCTGCGCGGGGTCAGGATCACCGGCGTGCTGAACCTGGCGGGCGGGACGATAGGGCCGTACGTGGAGCTGCAGGGCTGCCGGTTCGACGGCGAGGTGGTGCTGCCCGAGGCCCGGTTCGGCACGCTGCGGATGGTCGAGTGCGCGCTGCCGCGCCTGGAGGCGGCCCGGCTGCACACGGAGGGGGACCTGCACCTGCCGCGCTGCCGGGTGCGCCGGGGCATCCGGCTGACGGACGCCCAGATCGGCACGGACCTGCTGATCAACCAGGTCCAGGTGTGGCCGGACCGGCGGGGACGGGCGATCACGGCGGACGGGATGGTGGTCGCCCAGGACCTCCAGGCCGAGCTGATCGAGACCCACGGCGAGCTGAGCCTGCGCGGGGCGAAGGTGGGGGTCTCGCTCAGCCTGCGGGGCAGCGTGCTGCGCGGCGCGCAGGGGCGCCGCGCGCTGAACGCCCCGCAGCTGACGGTGGAGCGCTCGCTCTATCTGAACGCCGCCTGGGTGTACGAGGGGACGGCGGGCTCGGGCCGGACGGGGCACACCACGGCCACCCCGCCGTACGGGGTGACGCCCGCCCAGGGCACCCGGCGCAAGCCGGTGGAGTGCCACGGCGGGGTGCGGCTCGACGACGGCCGGTTCGGTGACGCGGTGGACCTGCACAGCGCCCGCTTCCTGCTGAACGGCGCGCGGCGGGACGAGCTGTCGCTGCGCCGGATCGTCACCCCGGAGCTGCGGTTCAACGGCGAGCGCCCGGAGGAGGGGCGGGTGGTGCTCAACGGCGCGAAGGTCATCACCCTCATCGACCTGTCGACCAGCTGGCCGGGGCCCGGCGGGCTCGCGATGGGCGGCTTCGTCTACGAGAACCTCGTGCCGTACGGACACTTCCCGCTGGCCCGGCGCCTGGAGTGGGTGGCGGCGGCGACCCCGGAGTACGCCCCCGAGCCGTACGAGCGGCTCGCGACGGTCCTGCGGAACAGCGGGGAGGACGCCGACGCCCGCGAGGTGCTGCTCGCCAAGCAGCGGCGCAGACGGGAGACCCTGCCGATCGCGGGGAAGCTGTGGGGCTACGTCCAGGACTGGACCGTGGCGTACGGCTACCGGCCGGGCCGGGCGGCGCTGTGGATGGCCGTGCTGTGGGCGGCGGGCACGGTGGTCTTCTCCCACTACCGCCCGATACCGATGAAGGCGGACGAGGGGCCCGAGTGGAACGGCACGCTGTACGCGCTCGACCTGCTGCTGCCCGTGATCACCCTGGGCCAGGACGGCTACTGGCGACTCGAGGGCATCTGGCAGTGGGTGGCGGCGGCTCTGATCCTCCTCGGCTGGATCCTGGCGACGACGGTGGCGGCGGGTGCGACCCGACTGCTGAGGAGGGGGTGAGGTCCGTGCCCCCGCAGAAGGGGCGAGGTCCGTGCCCCCGCAGAAGGGGCGAGGTCCGTGCCCCCGTAGAAGGGGTGCGGGCGGCGCTCCCGCAGAAGGGGTGCGGGCGGCGCTCCCGCAGAGAGGGCGCGGGCCGTGCTCCCGCAGAGGGAGTGTGAATGCTGTCACCGCCGGGTGAGGGTGCTGTCGCGACCTGGTGATGCGGCTGCCGCAGCAGGCCGGACCGAGGGACAATGCACAGCACCATGTCCATGCTCCGCGCCCTGGTCGGCACCCTCCGCTCGGCCCGGCACGCACCACGGCTCGCCGCGGCGCTCGTGCCGGACGACGCCGTGCTGCTCGACGCCCCGGACGAGCGGCTCGCCCCGGCCCTGGTCGCCGCCGCCCTCGGCGATCCGGAGCCCGCGGCGAAGCTGCTCGCCACCACCCGGGACGCCGGCGAGTGGGAGGACCGCGACCGGTACGTCACCCGGCTCGCCACCTTCGCGTACAACAGGGGCGACTGGCTCACCCGGTGGGTCTCCGCCACGCCCCGGGATCCCGACGCCCTCCTCGTCACGGCGCAGCTCGCCGTCCGCAGGGCCTGGGAGTCCCCGGCGCGGGCCGAGCGGCTGCGCGAGCTCGCCCCGCTGGTCCGGGAGATCGCCGGGGAGGCTCCGCACGACCCGGTGCCGTGGCGCCTCGCCCTGGACCACGCGCGCGGGGCACATGCCGGGCCCGGGGTCTTCGAGTCGCTGTGGGAGCAGGCCGTGCGCCGCTCCCCGCACCACTACGGCTGCCACGTCGCCGCCCTGAAGTACCTCTCCGCGCAGTGGTACGGCTCGCACCGCGCCGCGTTCGACTTCGCCGAGCAGGCCGCCGACGACGCCGCCCCGGGCTCGCTCGTCGGGGCGCTGCCGGTCCGCGCGGCGTACGACGTGCTCCGGGCGCCGACGGGTCCCGACAGGTTCGTGCCCATCGCCCGGGTCGACCGGGCGGTGGCCCGCGCCCTGGCCCTGTCGGCGGAGTTCCCGGCGGGCGACCCGTGGCCGGCCGAGGTCCGCAACCTGCTCGCGTACGTGCTCGTGGAGCGGGCGCGCTGGAAGGAGGCGTGGGAGGAGTTCGGGCGGATCGGCCCGTACGCGACCTCGTTCCCCTGGGGTGCCGCGCGGGGTGCCGTACCGCAGGACCCTCCCCCGAGCTCTCGGCTTCGCTCGGGCACGGGGGACCCCCTCCTCCGGTTCCTGGCCGCGCGGGACCGGGTGCGGGGCGAACTGGCCCGCCGGACACCGCTGGGGCCCGTACGGCGGACCGGGATCGGACACCACTGAGGGCACCGGTCCCGGAAGGGCCGGACGGGGCGGGCCCGGCGGCCATTAGGCTAAGCGGCTGTGACCACCGCTCGCCTGCCTCTCTTCCCGCTCAACGCGGTGCTGTTCCCCGGCCTCGTGCTGCCGCTGAACGTCTTCGAGGAGCGTTATCGCGCCATGATGCGCGAGCTGCTCACGATCGACGCCTCGGAGCCGCGCCGCTTCGCCGTCGTCGCCATCCGCGACGGCCGCGAGGTCGCACCGACGGCTCCGGGCATGCCGGACCAGACGGCGCTGCCGGAGAAGGGCCCGGCGGCGGGCTTCGGCTCCGATCCCATCCAGTCCTTCCACCGGGTGGGCTGCATCGCCGACGCGGCGTCGATCCGGGAGCGCGCCGACGGCAGCTTCGAGGTGATGGCCACCGGGACGACCCGGGTGAAGCTGCTGTCGGTCGACGCGAGCGGGCCGTTCCTGACGGCCGAGGTCGAGGAGATCCCCGAGGAGCAGGGCGAGGAGGCGGGCACGCTCGCCGAGGGCGTGCTGCGGGCCTTCCGCAGCTATCAGAAGCGCCTCGCGGGGGCCCGGGAGCGTTCGCTGACGACGAGTGAGCTGCCGGACGAGCCCTCCGTGGTCTCGTACCTGGTCGCGGCGGCGGCGGTGCTCGACACCCCGTCGAAGCAGCGGCTGCTCCAGGCGCCGGACACGGCGACCCGGCTGCGCGAGGAGCTGGCGCTGCTGCGCGCGGAGACCGCGGTGCTGCGGCATCTGCCGTCGCTGCCTGCGGTGGAGCTGACGAAGGCCCCGACGTACCCGAACTGAGCGGGCCCCGACGTACCCGAACCGCCCCGGCCCCGGCCGGACGGACCGAGCCGACCGAGTCGAGGAAGAGCGCGTGGCGAAGAAGCAGAAGAAGAACAGCGGGGGCACTCCGGCGACGGTGGCCCTGGCGGCGGCCGGCACCCCGTTCACCCTGCACGCGTACGAGCACGACCCGGCCTCCCCCTCGTACGGCGAGGAGGCGGCGGAGGCCCTCGGCGTCTCCCCCGACCGGGTGTTCAAGACGCTGGTCGCGGACGTCGACGGCGAGCTGACGGTCGCGGTGGTCCCGGTGGCGGGCCAGCTGGACCTGAAGGCGCTCGCCTCGGCGGTCGGCGGGAAGCGGGCCGCGATGGCCGACCCGGCGGCGGCGGAGCGCACCACGGGGTACGTCCGGGGCGGCATCTCCCCGCTGGGCCAGCGCAAGCGGCTCCGTACGGTCCTCGACTCCTCGGCCTCGGAGCACGCGACCGTCTGCATCTCGGCGGGCCGCCGCGGCCTGGAGGTGGAGCTCTCCCCCGCGGACCTGGCCGCCCTCACCTCGGCGGTCGTGGCCCCGATCGGCCGCGCCTGACGCCAGGGCCCGTCTTTCGGATCGGGCTCCGCGAGCCCGGCAGGATCCGGGAGACAGGCCCTGGTGCGGCCTTGCCCGGTCGTCAGTGGGTGCCCGGGCCCTGCGTGTACGGCTTCGGCTGTCCCCAGGACTCCGGTTCCGGGTCGCGCGGTCCGAAGACGGCCGTCAGCGCGAGGTGCACGATCATGGCGGCGAGCGGCCAGGCCAGCATCGCGGCGGCCGCCAGGTTCAGTTCGAGCGGCGCCTCGAAGGTGACGTTGGGGCCGACCGCCTTCGCGTGGGCGACCACGTCGTCGGTGGGGCCGAAGCTCGTCCCGATCCACCAGGCGAGCAGCGAGCCGAGGCCGCCGCCGAGCGCCAGGCCGAGGACGAGCGGGACGCCGCCCTTGCGGCGCAGCAGGAAGACGACGAGCGCGGCGACCGCGCCGAAGGCGAGGGCGAGGAGGACGAACGTTCCGTCGGCGCCGATCGCCTGCTCCCCCTCCGAGTCCCGGAGGTAGACGCCCTTGCCGTCCGAGATGAGCAGGACGCGCGGGGCCAGGTTCAGCCACAGCACTCCGAGCAGCGCCCCCGCGACCGCGGAGACGAGGGTCACCAGCAGGCCCTGCACGACCTCGGCCGCCGTGATCGGGTCCCCGCCCGGGCCCGTCAGCGGCGGGGGCGGCGGGGGCCGGTCGGGATCGTGCGGCGGCTGGTGAGGCGGAGTCAGAGGTGCGGTCACCCCGCCATCGTGCCAGGTGTCCCTGTGGCCCGCCTCAGCGGACGGCGGCCCGCCGGTAGGCCCAGGTCGCGACGGCGAGCGAGACGACGCCGACCGCCCCGCACACGGCGAGGTCGACGGCGACGGCCGCCCAGTCGGGATGCGGGTCGAAGGTGCGGGCCAGGGCCTCCACTCCGTACGTGGACGGCAGCAGGTCCCGCGCCCAGCCGATCGGTCCCGGCAGCCGCTCGGCGGGGAGGACCCCGAGGAGCAGGGCCGCCGACATGCCGAGCTGGCCCAGGAGGGTGGCCAGCTCCTGGCGGGGCGCGAGGAGCCCGAGGGCCGCGCCGAGCCCGGCGAGCGCCGCCCCGGCGAGCGGGACGACGGCGGCGAGGATCCACAGGTGGCCGAGCGGCAGTCCGAAGAGGACGGAGCCGGCGACGGCGGTGACGGCGGTCCCGGGCACGGTGAAGGAGGCGTACGCCCCGGCCGCGCCGAGCACGACGGCGGCGGGCGGCACCGGCAGGGTGGCGTAGTGGTCGAGGCCACCGCCGGCCCGCAGCTGCCCGAAGTACTGGGCGAGCAGGTTGAGCGCGACGAAGGCGACGACGAGGACGGTGGAGCCGGCCACGACGGCGCGCGCCTCGGAGCCGCCGTCGACGACCCCGCGCATCAGGACCATGATCCCGATCGACTGGAAGGTGGCGACGAAGAGCAGCGGGATGCGGGCGACGCGGGCGCGGGAGAGCTGGGCGCGGTAGACGGCGGCCAGGGCCGGGAGGAGCCGGGCGCGGGGGGCGAGGGGCGCGGCGCCGTCGTCCGCGTCCCGGCTCGCGGCGGGGAGCGCGCCGGTCGGCAGGACCTCGGCGGGCAGGGTGCTCACTGCGTACGGCTCCTGAAGGTCACGTGCGGTCGGTCCGGGGTCACGCCTTCACCAGTCCTTCGGCCGCGCCGCCCAGGGCGAGGTACACGTCCTCCAGGCTGGGCGTGGCCAGGGTGAAGTCGTCGAGCGCGGCGAACGCGGCCCCGCCGGTGACGGTGGCGACGGCCGCGCGGGCCTCGTCGGGGGCGAGCCGGAGGTTCCAGCGGCGTCCGGTCTCCTGGGCGAGGCCGCGGAGGGCGGCGACCTCGGGCAGCTGGAGCGGTGGCGCGTCGCGCCACACCAGCTCGACGCGGACCTCTCCGGCGACCCGTTCCTTGAGTCCGGCGGGGGTGTCGCAGGCGATGACCCGGCCGCGGTCGATGACGGCGACCCGGTCGAGGACGGTCTCGGCCTCGATGACGTTGTGGGTGACGAGGAGCACGGTGGCGCCGTGCTCGGCGCGGCGCCGGTCGACGGCGGCCCAGACGGCGCGCCGGGCGACGGGGTCCATGCCGGTGGTGGGTTCGTCGAGGACGAGGACGGGCCTGCGGCCGACGAGCGCGGCGGCGAAGCAGGCGAGGCGCCGCTGTCCGCCGGAGAGCTTCTTGAGGGGGCGTCCCGCGATCTCGCCGAGCCCGAGCTCGTCCAGGACGGCGTCGCGCTCGGCGCGGGCGTCGTGGGCGGTGAGGCCGCGGAGCCGTCCGGTGGTCTCGGCGGCGAGGGAGACGGTCAGCTCGTCGAGGGCGGTGGACTCCTGGCCGAGGTAGGCGAGGAGCCGGGCCGCCCGCTCGGGGTGGCGCACGAGGTCGTGGCCGAGGAGTTCGACGGTGCCGGAGTCGGGGCGCATGAGGCCGGTGAGCTGGCGGACGAGGGTGGACTTGCCGGCGCCGTTGGGGCCG
>NZ_MWIG01000295.1:0-15615 GCF_002156145.1 Streptomyces sp. NRRL B-24572
CCGTCTCCCGCTCCGTCAGCCCGTCGGCGTCCGGCCCGGGGTGCCGCCGGGGGCATCGGTCGGCTCGCCCGGTCCGGACGCCGACGGGCTGACGGAGCGGGAGACGGAGGTACTCGTGCTGGTTGCGGACGGATTGTCCAACCCGGAGATCGCCGGGCGGCTGCGGATCTCCACGGCCACGGTGAAGACCCACATCAACAACCTCTTCGCCAAGACCGGGGTACGCGACCGGGCCCAGGCCGTGCGGTACGCATATCAGCACGGTCTGGTCAGGGCACCTGGGAGAAGAGTCACCTGATGGGGTGAAGTGAGGGAGGAGAAGAGTCCGGGATCTTCCCGCTCTGTCCATCCTTGGGCACGCGGCCGAAACGGTTCGCTGACAAGGAGAGTTGGCCGGTGGAGCAGGTGGACAAGCAGGAGGGGCGCGACGCTTCGGCGATGGCGGTCGACGACCCCTGGTACGACGCGACGGCTTCCGGTTGGGGCGAGGAGGCGGCGACCGGGGCGCCCGGAGGCGGCCGCCCCGACGCGGTGCCGCGGCAGCGGGTCCACAGCGCGGCGGAGATCTATCTGGAAGTCCAGCGGAGCCCCGCCTTCCAGGAAGTGCGCCGTCGCTACCGACGGTTCGTCTTCCCGGCCACCCTGGCGTTCCTCCTCTGGTACCTCGCCTATGTGGTGGCGGCGACCGCCGCGCCCGGGCTCATGGCCCGGCCGGTGGCCGGAGCGGTGAACGTGGCGATGGTGGCGGGGCTCGGACAGTTCCTCACCACCTTCCTGCTGACCTGGGCGTACGCGCGCCACGCGCGGCTGCGCAGGGACCGGGCGGCGCTGGAACTGCGCTGGGACACGCAGGAGATGACCCGAGGGGTGGTGCAGCCGTGACCGGAGACCACCAGACCCTGGCGCTCGTGCTGTTCAGCGTGTTCGTCGCCGTGACCCTCGCGATCACCACCTGGGTGAGCCGGCACCGCCACGGTTCGGCGGAGGAGTTCTACGCCGGAGGGCGGCTGTTCTCACCCCTGGAGAACGGCTTCGCCATCGCCGGGGACTACATGTCCGCGGCCTCGTTTCTCGGCATCTCCGGGCTGATCGCGCTCTACGGCTACGACGGCATGCTGTACTCCGTCGGCTTCCTCGTCGCCTGGCTGGTCGTGCTCCTGCTGGTCGCCGAACTGGTCCGCAACTGCGGGCGGTTCACGCTGGCCGACGTCGTCGCCGCGCGGATGGCGGAGCGGCCCGTGCGGATCGCCGCCGGAACGTCCTCGGTGGCCGTCTCCGTGCTGTACCTCGTGGCCCAGATGGTGGGTGCCGGGAGCCTGGTGGCGCTGCTGCTCGGCGGTTCCAGCGAGGCGGCGCGCTCGTGGACGGTGATCGGAGTGGGCGCGCTGATGGTGATCTACGTGTCGCTCGGCGGCATGCGGGCCACCACCTGGATCCAGATCGTCAAGGCGGTCCTGCTCATGGCGGGCACGATCACGCTCACCGTCCTCGTCCTGCTCCGGTTCCACGGCGATGTGAACAGCCTGCTCTCCACCGCGGCCGAACGCAGCGGGCACGGTCTGGACTTCCTCGCGCCCGGGCTGCGTTACGGCGGGGACTGGACGGCCCGCCTCGACTTCATCAGCCTCGGCCTCGCCCTCGTTCTGGGCACCGCCGGACTGCCGCACATCCTCTCGCGCTTCTACACCGTGCCGACCGCCCGCGCCGCCCGCCGCTCGGTCGTCTGGTCCATCGGGCTCATCGGCAGCTTCTACCTGATGACCATCGTGCTCGGCTTCGGTGCGGCCGCGCTGATCGGACCCGACCAGGTCCGCGCCTCCAACGCGTCCGGGAACACCGCCGTACCGCTGCTCGCCCTCGACCTCGGCGGCGGTGCGGGCTCCACCGGCGGCACGGTGCTCTTCGCGATCGTCGCCGCCGTCGCCTTCGCGACCATCCTCGCCGTCGTCGCGGGGATCACGCTGGCCTCCTCGGCCTCCGTCGCCCACGACCTGTACACCTCACTGCGCCGTCGGCACACGAAGCAGTACAGCGAGGTGACCGTCGCCCGGGTCGCCGCCGCGGGCATCGGCGCGGCCGCCATCGGCCTCGGACTGCTCGCCCGCGACCTCAACGTGGCCTTCCTCGTCGGCCTGGCCTTCGCGGTCGCGGCCTCCGCCAACCTGCCGGTGCTGCTCTACTCGCTGTTCTGGCGGAAGTTCACCACCCGGGGCGCGGTCTGGTCGGTGTACGGCGGTCTGATCCCCGCGGTGCTGCTCGTCCTGGCCTCCCCGGTCGTCTCCGGCAGCCCGGAATCGCTGTTCCCGGGCGTCGACTTCCACCTCTTCCCGCTGCAGAACCCGGGAGTGGTCTCCATCCCGCTCGGCTTCCTCGCCGGGTGGATCGGTACGGTCACCTCGCCCGAGCCGCCCGACGAGGCCCGGCACGCGGAGACCGAGGTACGGGCCCTGACGGGCGCCGGAGCCGTCTGACTGCCGGCCTTCCGTGAGGGGCGTCAGCCGGTGGACGGTGAGCTCGCCCAGGCGTACCGGTGCTCGGGGCGGCCCGTCTCGCCGTACCGGAGGGAGAGGCGTACCCGGCCGGTGCGTTCCAGGAGCTTGAGGTAGCGCTGCGCGGTCTGGCGGCTGACGCCGGCCCGCTCCGCGATCTCCTGCGCGGACAGCGGCCCGCCGGCCGCGAGCAGTACCTGCCGGACCAGCTCGGCCGTGGTGGGGGAGTGGCCCTTGGGCAGGTCGGGGGTGACGGCGCCCGCCGACAGGACCCCGAAGATCCGGTCCACCTCGGCCTGCTCCGCCTCGCCGCCGCTCTCCAACGTGCGGCGGAGCGTCGCGTACGCCTCCAGCTTGGCGCGGAGCCCGGCGAAGTTGAACGGCTTGACCAGGTACTGGAGCGCGCCGTGCCGCATCGCCGACTGCACGGTGGCCACGTCACGGGCCGCCGTCACCATGATCACGTCGCACTGGTGGCCGCGCGCGCGGAGCTCTCGTACCGCCGCGAGCCCGTTCTCGTCGGGCAGGTAGTGGTCCAGGAGGATCAGGTCCACCGGCTGTCCGTCCAGGGCGGCGAGCGCCTCGGCGGTCGAGTGGGCGGTGGCGACGACCCGGAAGCCGGGCACCTTGGCGACATAGGCGGCGTTGATCCGCGCGACGAGCGCGTCGTCGTCGACCACGAGTACGTCGATCACCGCGCCTCCTCGACGAGCTGTGCTGCCTCTTCCGGATCGGTCAGGGCGTCCGGGAGGACGACCGTGAACACGGCGCCGCCCTCGGGACCGCCGGTGACCCCGGCGGTGCCGCCCCGGCGCTCGGCGAGCCGGCGCACCAGGGCGAGACCGAGCCCGCGCTTCCCGTGGGACGGCAGCGCCTTCGTCGTCCAGCCCTCGGTGAAGATCAGCTCGCGGCGCTCCTCCGGGACGCCCGGGCCGCTGTCCGAGACCCGCAGCACCACCGTACGGCCCTCGGTGCGGAAGGAGACCTCGATGCGGGCGCCGGGGGTGCCGGCGACGGCGTCCAGCGCGTTGTCGACCAGGTTGCCGACGACGGTGACCAGCTCGCGCGGGTCGACGAGCCGGTCCGGCAGCAGGGAGTCGGGCGCGAGCCGCAGCGAGACGCCGCGCTCGGCGGCGACGGTCGCCTTCCCGACCAGGAGCGCGGCGAGGAGCGGGTCGTGGACCTTCTCCGTGACCTGCTCGGCGGTGGCCCGGTGCACGCCGACGACCTCCGTGACGAACTCGACCGCCTCCTCGTGCATCTCCAGTTCCAGGAGCCCGAGGAGGGTGTGCAGCCGGTTGGCGTGCTCGTGGTCCTGGGCGCGGAGAGCGTCGATCAGGCCCCGGGTGGAGTCGAGCTCGCGGCCGAGGCGCTCCAGTTCGGTGCGGTCGCGGAGGGTCGCCACGGCGCCGCCGTCGTGCGTGGGCATCCGGTTGGCGATCAGCACCCGGTGCCCCTGGACGGTGAGCAGGTCCTCGCCGGTGACCCGGCCCGCCAGGACGTCGGCGGTACGGCCCCCGCCGAGGACCTCGTCGAGCGGCCGGCCCGCCGCTTCGGGGCCGAGGCCGAGGAGCCGCTGCGCCTCGTCGTTCATGAGCCGTACGGAGCCGTTCCGGTCGAGGGCCACGACGCCCTCCCGGATGCCGTGGAGCATGGCCTCGCGTTCGGCGAGCAGCGCCGAGATGTCGGAGAAGGCCAGGTCGTGGGTCTGCCGCTGGAGCCGCCGAGAGATCAGGTACGCGGCGAGCGCCCCGGCCGCGAGCGCACCGCCCGCGTAGGCGAGGAGGCCCGGGATGGCGGCGACGAGCCGGTCGCGGACGCTGTCGTACTCGATGCCGACGGAGACCGCGCCGACGATCCGCCCGTCGGCGTCCCGCAGCGGAGCCTTGCCGCGCGCCGAGCGCCCCAGGGTGCCGCTGTCGATCTCCATCACCTCGTGCCCGGCGAGGACGGCGCTCGGGTCCGTGGAGACGACCCGGCCGATCTGGGCGGGGTCGGTGTGCGACCAGCGCACCCCGTGCGTGTCCATGACCACCACGTACTCGGCGCCCGTGGAGGTCCTGATCCGTTCGGCCTCCGCCTGCACCGGGCCCCGCGCGGACGGCCGGCTGCCGGTGAGGTCGGCGGCGAGCCGGGGCGAGGCGGTGGTCCCGGCGATGGCCAGGGCCCGCCGCATGGCCTGGTCGTCGAGCTGGGCGCTCAGCGGGGCGAGGAAGAGGCCGGTGGCGAGGACGGTCACACCGGTCGCGATGGCCAGCTGCATCAGCAGGACCTGCGAGAACACCCGCCGAGGCCACCCGAACCGGCGACGGCGCGCGCGGGGGCGCGGGGGGCTGGTCTGTGCGGGGCTCATGCCCGAAAAGGTAAACGGCGGCGAGCCGTGACCGGAAACGGTGACGGGACGGGCGCCTATTCTGGGGGTTTCCCACGCCGGGTTTCCCACACGGGTTTCCCACGCCGGGTTTCCCATGCCCGTGGGACCCGAGGAACCGGAGGCACGTCCCTTGACCACGCAGCAGATCCCCGTCGTCGTCCTGGCCGGGTTTCTCGGGGCCGGGAAGACCACGCTCCTCAACCACCTGCTGCGCAGTGCCCGGGGCACCCGCATCGGAGTCATGGTCAACGACTTCGGCGACATCGGCATCGACGCGATGACCGTCGCCGGCCAGGTCGGCTCCACCGTCTCCCTCGGCAACGGCTGTCTGTGCTGTGCCGTCGACGCCGGCGAGCTCGACGAGTACCTGGAGGTCCTGACCCGGCCCGAGTCCCGGCTCGACGTGATCGTGATCGAGGCGAGCGGGCTCGCGGAGCCGGAGGAGCTGGTCCGCATGGTGCTCGCCAGCGAGAACGAGCGGGTCGTGTACGGAGGGCTCGTCCAGGTCGTCGACGCGGCCGAGTTCGCGGCCACCCGGCAGCGGCACCCCGGGACCGACCGGCATCTCTCCCTCGCCGACCTGGTCGTCGTCAACAAGGCCGACCGGGTGGCCGAGGACGAGCTGCGGAGCGTACGGGAGACGGTGGCCGGGCTCGCCAGACGCGCCGCCGTCGTCGAGGCCTCCCACGGGCGCGTCGACCCGGAGCTGCTCTTCGACCGGGTCGTGCCGGAGGGCGAGATCGAGGGCCAGATGTCGATCGAGGACATCCTGTACGGCTCCGAGGACGACGGCCACGCCCATCCGCACGCGGCCTACGAGAGCCTCTCCCTGACCGCCTCGACGCCGCTGCACCCGCGCCGGCTGATGGCCTTCCTCGACTCGCGCCCCGAGGGCCTCTACCGGATCAAGGGCTTCGTCGACCTCGGCGCCGCCGACCCGGCCAACCGCTACACCGTGCACGCGGTCGGCCGCTTCCTGCGCTTCTACCCCGAGCCCTGGCCCGCCGGCGAGGAACGCCTCACCCAGCTCGTCCTGATCGGCTCCGGCATCGACGCGGCCGCACTGCGCAAGGAACTCGCCTCCTGCGAGCTGAACGGCCCGCAGGACGCCCCCGACGAACACAGCATGTGGGGCGTCCTGCGGTACGTGCAGCGGACGGAGGAAGAGCCCGAGGAGTCCTAACTCGCCGGGCCCGCCACCACGTCGACCGGCTTCGGGAGCGGGGTGCCCGAGCCGTCGCGGCGCGGGTCCGGGTCGGGCAGGTCCACCGGGGCGCCGGTCTTCTGGGCGGCGCGGGCCGGAGTGGCGCCCGCCCAGGCGAAGGTCAGGACGTCCTCGCCCTTCAGGAAGCGCTGGCAGCGGACGCCGCCGGTCGCGCGGCCCTTGCGCGGGTACTGGTCGAAGGGGGTCAGCTTCGCCGACGTACCCGCCGAGGAGTCCAGGGTGCCCGTGGAGCCCGCGACGGTGAAGACGACGGCGTCCGCCGCCGGGTCCACGGCCGTGAACGAGATCACCTCGGCGCCGGCGGCGAGCTTGATGCCCGCCATGCCGCCCGCCGGGCGGCCCTGGGGCCGCACCTGCGAGGCCTGGTAGCGCAGCAGCTGGGCGTCGGAGGTGATGAAGACCAGGTCCTCCTCGCCCGTCCGCAGCTCCGTCGCGCCGACGATCCGGTCACCGTCCTTGAGGGTGATGACCTCCAGCTCGTCCTTGTTCGCCGGGTAGTCCGGCACCACGCGCTTCACCACGCCCTGCAGCGTGCCGAGGGCGAGGCCGGGGGACGACTCCTCGAGCGTGGTCAGGCAGACCACCGTCTCGTCCGCCTCCAGGGAGATGAACTCCGACAGCGGCGCGCCGCCCGCCAGGTTCGGGGCGCTCGCGGTGTCCGGCAGCTGCGGCAGGTCGATCACCGCGAGCCGCAGCAGCCGGCCGGCCGAGGTCACGACGCCGACGTCACCGCGCTGGGTGGCCGCGACCGTCGAGACGATCACGTCGTGCTTGGCCCGCTTGCCGTCCTCCGCCGGCGGGAGGTGCTCGGTCACCGTACGGGCCAGCAGGCCCGTCGAGGAGAGCAGCACCCGGCACGGGTCGTCCGCGACCTCCAGGGACACGGCCGCGACGGGCGCGCCCGCCGACTCGAGGAGGACCGTCCGCCGGTCCGTGGCGAACTTCTTGGAGACCGCGGCCAGCTCCGCCGAGACCAGCTTGCGCAGCTCCGCGTCGGAGTCGAGGATCCCGGTCAGCTCGTCGATCTCGCCGTTGAGGCGGTCGCGCTCGGTCTCCAGTTCAATGCGGTCGAACTTGGTGAGGCGGCGCAGCGGGGTGTCCAGGATGTACTGCGTCTGGATCTCGCTCAGCGAGAAGCGCTCCATCAGGCGCTCCTTGGCCTGGGCGGAGTTCTCGCTCTCCCGGATGAGCCGGATGACCTCGTCGATGTCGAGCAGGGCGACGAGGAGGCCCTCGACCAGGTGGAGCCGGTCGCGCTTCTTGGTGCGGCGGAACTCGGAGCGGCGCCGGACCACGTCGAAGCGGTGGTCGAGGTAGACCTCCAGGAGCTCCTTGAGGCCGAGGGTGAGCGGCTGCCCGTCGACCAGCGCCACGTTGTTGATGCCGAAGGACTCCTCCATCGGCGTCAGCTTGTAGAGCTGCTCCAGGACCGCCTCGGGCACGAAGCCGTTCTTGATCTCGATGACCAGGCGAAGGCCGTGGCTGCGGTCGGTGAGGTCCTTGACGTCCGCGATGCCCTGGAGCTTCTTGGAGCCGACCAGGTCCTTGATCTTGGAGACGACCTTCTCGGGGCCGACGGTGAAGGGCAGCTCGGTGACGACGATGCCCTTGCGGCGGGCCGTCACGGTCTCCACGGTCGCCGTGGCGCGGATCTTGAAGGAGCCGCGGCCCGACGCGTACGCGTCCTTGATGCCGGAGAGGCCGACGATCCGGCCGCCGGTCGGCAGGTCGGGTCCTGGCACGAAGCGCATCAGCGCCTCGAGGTCGGCGTGGGGGTAGCGGATCAGGTGGCGGGCGGCCGCGATGACCTCGCCCAGGTTGTGCGGGGGCATGTTGGTCGCCATGCCGACCGCGATTCCGGACGCGCCGTTGACCAGCAGGTTCGGGTAGGCGGCGGGGAGCGCGACCGGCTCCTGCTCCTGGCCGTCGTAGTTCGGCGCGAAGTCGACCGTGTCCTCGTCGATGGACTCGGTCATGAGCAGCGCGGCCGGGGCCATCCGCGACTCGGTGTACCGCATGGCGGCCGGCGGGTCGTCGTTGCCCAGGGAGCCGAAGTTGCCGTGGCCGTCGACGAGCGGGAGGCGCATGGAGAAGGGCTGTGCCATGCGGACCATCGCGTCGTAGATCGACGCGTCGCCGTGCGGGTGGAGCTTGCCCATCACCTCGCCGACGACCCGGGCGCACTTGACGAAGCCGCGGTCGGGGCGGAGCCCCATCTCGCCCATCTGGTAGACGATGCGGCGCTGGACGGGCTTCATGCCGTCGCGGGCGTCGGGGAGGGCGCGCGAGTAGATCACCGAGTACGCGTACTCGAGGAAGGAGCCCTGCATCTCGTCGACCACGTCGATGTCGAGGATCCTCTCCTCGTACGCGTCGTCCGGCGGCGGTGTCTTCGTGCTGCGGCGGGCCATCGCGGCTGCGGCTCCTTCACCAACAAGGTTGATCTGACGCGGACCATTGTGGACCGTGCCACCGACAACGCCGACCGCGACCCGGAAGAGGGACATCACGAAGGGTCGGGAACTTCGCCAGGTGTCGGCGCGCTTGCATACAGTGGCAGGACTTTTTCACATCGCGATCGAAGGGACGTACATGCCCATGGGTCACACGGCCACGGCCGAGGCCGGCTCCGGCGGCCTGACAGCGACCGAGCACCGGTTGGCGAACGGCCTGCGCGTGGTGCTCTCGGAGGACCACCTGACCCCGGTCGCCGCGGTCTGCCTCTGGTACGACGTCGGCTCGCGTCACGAGGTCAAGGGCCGCACGGGCCTGGCCCACCTCTTCGAGCACCTGATGTTCCAGGGCTCGAAGCAGGTGCACGGGAACGGCCACTTCGAGCTGGTGCAGGGGGCCGGCGGCTCGCTCAACGGCACGACGAGCTTCGAGCGCACCAACTACTTCGAGACCATGCCCGCGCACCAGCTGGAGCTCGCGCTCTGGCTGGAGGCCGACCGCATGGGCTCGCTGCTCGCCGCCCTGGACGACGAGTCCATGGAGAACCAGCGGGACGTCGTCAAGAACGAGCGCCGCCAGCGCTACGACAACGTGCCGTACGGCACGGCCTTCGAGAAGCTGACCGCCCTCGCCTACCCGGAGGGCCACCCGTACCACCACACGCCGATCGGCTCCATGGCCGACCTGGACGCGGCCACCCTGGAGGACGCGCGGAACTTCTTCCGCACGTACTACGCCCCGAACAACGCCGTGCTGTCCGTCGTCGGCGACATCGACCCGGTGCAGACGCTCGCCTGGGTCGAGAAGTACTTCGGCTCCATCCCCGCCCACGACGGCAAGCCCGAGCCGCGCCCCGGCGACCTGCCCGAGGTCATCGGCGAGCAGCTGCGCGAGGTCGTCGAGGAGGAGGTCCCGGCCCGTGCGCTGATGGCCGCCTACCGGCTGCCGCACGACGGCACGCGTGCGGCGGACGCCGCCGACCTGGCCCTGACGGTGCTGGGCGGTGGGGAGTCCTCCCGCCTGCACAACCGCCTGGTCCGCCGCGACCGTACGGCCGTCGCCGCCGGCTTCGGCCTGCTGCGGCTCGCCGGCGCGCCCTCGCTGGGCTGGCTGGACGTCAAGACCTCCGGCGGCGTCGAGGTCCCGCAGATCGAGGCGGCCGTCGACGAGGAGCTCGCCCGGTTCGCCGCCGAGGGCCCCACGCCCGAGGAGATGGAGCGCGCGCAGGCCCAGCTGGAGCGCGAGTGGCTGGACCGGCTCGGCACGGTCGCGGGCCGCGCGGACGAACTGTGCCGGTTCGCCGTGCTGTTCGGCGACCCGCAGCTCGCCCTGACCGCCGTCGACCGCGTCCTGGACATCACCGCCGAGGAGGTGCGGGAGGTCGCCGCGGCCAAGCTGCGCCCCGACAACCGCGCGGTGCTCGTCTACGAGCCCCTGGCGACCGAGCAGAACGCCGACGGCGATGACCACGAAGAGGGAGCGGACCAGTGACCGACGCCGCCGCGTCTTTGACGAGCATGGACTTCCACCCGCAGCCCCGGCCGGGCACCGCGAAGCCGTGGGCCTTCCCGGCCCCGGACCGGGGAAAGCTGGACAACGGTCTGACCGTGCTCACCAGCCACCGCCCCGGCCAGCAGGTCGTCGCCGTGGAGATCTTCCTGCCGGCCCCGCTGGACGCCGAGCCCGCCGGTCTCGACGGCGTCGCCACCATCATGGCCCGCGCGCTCTCCGAGGGCACCGACCAGCACAGCGCCGAGGAGTTCGCGGCCGAGCTGGAGCGCTGCGGCGCCACGCTCGACGCGCACGCCGACCACCCGGGCGTACGGGTCTCCCTCGAGGTCCCGGTCTCCCGGCTGCCCAAGGCGCTCGGCCTGCTCTCCGAGGCCCTGATCGCCCCGGCGTTCGACGAGTCCGAGATCGAGCGCCTGGTGCGCAACCGTCTCGACGAGATCCCGCACGAGACGGCCAACCCGGCCCGCCGCGCCGCCAAGCAGCTCTCCAAGGAGCTGTTCCCGGCCGAGTCCCGGATGTCCCGGCCGCGCCAGGGCACCGAGGAGACCGTCGCCGCGATCGACGCCGCCGCCGTCCGCGCCTTCTACGAGGCGTACGTCCGGCCCGGCACGGCCACCGCCGTGGTCGTCGGCGACCTGACCGGCGTCGACCTCGACAAGGTGCTCGCCGAGACGCTGGGCGCCTGGACCGGCGAGCCGGCCGAGCCGCTCCCGATGCCGCCGATCACCGCCGACGACACCGGACGGGTCGTCATCGTGGACCGTCCCGGCGCCGTGCAGACGCAGCTGCTCATCGGCCGGATCGGTCCCGACCGGCACGACCGCGTCTGGCCGGCCCAGGTCCTCGGCACGTACTGCCTCGGCGGCACCCTGACCTCGCGCCTGGACCGGGTCCTGCGCGAGGAGAAGGGCTACACGTACGGCGTGCGGGCCTTCGGCCAGGTGCTCCGCTCGGACGCCGAGGGGAACGGCGCCGCGATGCTCGCCATCAGCGGATCCGTCGACACCCCCAACACGGGCCCGGCCCTCGAGGACCTGTGGAAGGTGCTGCGCACCCTCGCCGCCGAGGGCCTTGACGACGCCGAGCGCGAGACGGCCGTGCAGAACCTGGTGGGCGTGGCGCCCCTCAAGTACGAGACGGCCGCCTCCGTCGCCGGGACGCTCGCCGACCAGGTGGAGCAGCACCTCCCGGACGACTTCCAGGCCCAGTTGTACGCGCGCCTGGCCGAGACCGGCACGGTCGAGGCGACGGCCGCCGTGGTCAGCGCCTTCCCGGTGGACCGGCTCGTCACCGTGCTCGTCGGCGACGCGGCGCAGATCGCGGAGCCGGTGCGTGCGCTCGGCATCGGTGAAGTGACCGTCGTGACGGGCTGATTCCGGCCCCGAGGCGACAACAGGAGGGCCCCGACGGCCTAGTTCGTCGGGGTCCTCCTCTTTGTCCGTATTGCGATCAAGGTGATCGTTTGCCCTGTGGCATGTCTTACAAAAGGCGTGTCTGGTTGGTGATTGAAAGACGATCCGCATAGCGTCGGTGCGGCTGTTCGTCAGTTGCACGTGCCGCAGCCGCGGCATCGGACAGTCATCGCCGAGTCCCCGTCAGGCGCGAGCCTGGGGAGCCGGGGACCCACACGCAGTCCCTGGGGTGAATCGGGCGCCTTCGTCTCGTACGGAGGGGCTCGTAGGAGACCTTCCTGCTCCGAACCCGTCAGCTAACCCGGTAGGCGAGAAGGAAGGAAAGGATCAGCCTCTACATGGCGTTCACCCGTGCCACCGGGAAGCATCGTGGTCCGAGCCGGATGGCGCGCCGCAGCGTGGGCATCGCCGGCGTCGCGACGCTCGCCACCACCGGCGTCATCGGAACCCTCGCCTCCCCGGCGCTCGCCGCCGACACGGACAACCGCTCCGCCGAGGACACCGGCCTCACCCAGGTCATCGCCGAGGAATCCCTCGTCGACGGGATCAACGCCCAGGCCGCCGCCCAGGAGCAGGAGGCCGTCGAGGCCATCGCCAAGGCGAAGGCCGCGGCCGAGGCGAAGCGCAAGGCCGAGGCCCGCGCCAAGGAGATCCGGGTGGAGCGCGAGCGCGCCGCCCGCGAGGCCGAGCGCCGCCGCCTGGCCTCCTTCCAGCTCCCCGTCGCCGGCTCGTACGTCTCCACCGGCTACAAGACCGGCGGCTCGCTCTGGTCCTCCGGCAGCCACTCCGGCATCGACTTCCACGCCGCCTACGGCACCCGGGTCGTCTCCGTCGGCTCCGGCACCGTCGTCGAGGCCGGCTGGGGCGGCGCGTACGGCAACAACATCGTCATCCGGATGAACGACGGCACGTACACCCAGTACGGCCACCTCTCCTCCATAGGGGTCTACGTCGGCCAGACCGTCGAGCCGGGCCAGCAGATAGGCATCTCGGGCTCGACCGGCAACTCCACCGGCCCCCACCTCCACTTCGAGGCGCGCACCAGCCCCGAGTACGGCTCGGACATCGACCCGATCGCGTACCTCCGCGCCCGCGGCGTCAACGTCGTCTGACCCCGTCGGGTCCGGCCCCGGACCGCGTCGCAAAAGCCCCGGCTCGTACTGAGCCGGGGCTTTTCGCTGGCCAAAAGATATCCATGGATTCTGCCGGAGCATCGGAAATTCTGGCCTGCTGCAATAGAGTCGAAGATCAGGCGCAGAACAGGCGCCGACGGAATTGACTCGCGCGGACCAAGGCGGAGGTCGGACATGCGCATTCCTGCGCACTCGGTATGCACGGCGATCCGGGACGACATCGTCTCCGGCGTGTACGAGCGGGGCAGCCGGCTGACCGAGGAACAACTCGCCCGCCGGTACGGGGTCTCCCGCGTCCCGGTCCGCGAGGCGCTGCGCACCCTGGAGTCCGAGGGCTTCGTGGTCACCCGCCGCCACGCGGGCGCCCATGTCGCCGAGCCGACCGAGCAGGAGGCGGCCGACCTGCTCGACATGCGGGCGCTGCTCGAACCGCTGGGGGCCGCGCGGGCCGCGCAGCGGCGCACCGAGGCGCACCTCAAAGTGCTGCGCGGCCTGGTCAGGCTGGGACAGGAGCGGGCCAGGCGCGGTCAGGGCGAGGACCTGAGCTCGCTCGGCGGCTGGTTCCACGAGACGCTCGCGCAGGCCTCCGGGAGCCCGGCCCTGACGGCGCTGCTCACCCAGCTGCGGCACAAGATCGCCTGGACGTACGTGGTGGAGCAGCCCGCCCAGCCGGTGGAGGCCTGGGCCGAGCACGGCGCGATCGTGGACGCCGTGGCGCGCGGCGACGCCGAGCGGGCGAGGTCGCTGACCGCGCTGCACGCGGAACGCTCGCTGCCGCTGCACCGGCTCAAAAGGCCGGAGCGAGGCCGTGTGAGGGTTTCGCAACATGCCGTCAACACGACGGGCGCCCGGAATTAACACGCCCACCGTATACAAAGAACAGGCATTCAGCCGCGTTTTTCGTGCTGCCCGGAAATGGGTCCGGTCATGCAAATGGCCGTGGCCGCCGGAATTCCGGCGGCCACGGCCATTTGCATGAAGGGGCCGGGGGTCAGACGGTCTCGGGGAGCTCGTCCAGGCCCTCGGCGACCAGCTTCGCCAGGCGGTCGAGCGCGGCCTCGGCGCCGTCGGCCTCCGAAGCGAGGACGATCTCCTCGCCGCCCTGCGCGCCCAGGCCGAGCACCGCGAGCATGGAAGCGGCGTTCACGGGGGTGCCGTCGGACTTGGCGATCGTCACCGGCACGCCGGAAGCCGTGGCGGCACGGACGAAGATGGACGCGGGGCGGGCGTGCAGGCCCTCGGCCCAGCCGACGTTGACGCGGCGCTCAGCCATGGTGTTGCCCTTCGACTCTCAAGCGGGTTGTCTAGACCAGTCTCTCACGGGTTGCGCGGTGCTCGCGCCGACCTCCGGCCGGGAAAGGACCACCCTTCGACCCGGGCCGGACCGTCCGTCGGCCCTCCCAGCTTGCAACACCTCGCATCCCGCACGGTCACCCCGCGACCGGTGCCGCAGTCGTGTCGCGGTCGTAGGCTGACCCCATGCAGAGCGCGTCGGAGCAGTCGGAAGCGGCGGAACCGCCGGCATCACCGGCGCGGCCGGCAGCGCCGGAGCACGCCTACCCCGACCACTGGGAGGCGGACGTGGTGCTCCGCGACGGCGGCACCGCGCGCATCAGACCCATCACCGCCGACGACGCCGACCGGCTCGTCAGCTTCTACGAGCAGGTCTCGGACGAGTCGAAGTACTACCGCTTCTTCGCCCCCTACCCGCGCCTGTCCGCCAAGGACGTCCACCGCTTCACCCACCACGACTTCGTGGACCGGGTCGGGCTCGCGGCGACCGTCGGCGGCGAGTTCATCGCCACCGTGCGCTACGACCGCATCAACGCCCAGGGGCTGCCCGCCTCCGCCCCGGCCGACGAGGCCGAGGTCGCCTTCCTCGTCCAGGACGCGCACCAGGGGAGGGGCGTCGCCTCCGCCCTCCTCGAACACATCGCGGCGGTCGCGCGCGAGCGGGACATCCGGCGCTTCGCCGCCGAGGTGCTCCCCGCCAACACCAAGATGATCAAGGTCTTCACCGACGCGGGCTACACCCAGAAGCGCAGCTTCGAGGACGGCTCCGTACGGCTCCACCTCGACCTCGAACCGACCGACCGCTCCCTCGCCGTCCAGCGCGCGCGGGAGCAGCGCGCCGAGGCGCGCTCCGTGCAGCGGCTCCTCACCCCCGGCTCCGTCGCCGTCGTCGGCGCCGGACGCGCCCCGGGCGGCGTCGGCCGGACCGTGCTCCGCAACCTCCTCGGGGCCGGCTTCACGGGACGGGTGTACGCGGTGAACGCCGCGCTCACCGGAGAGACCGAGCTCGACGGCGTCCCCGCCCACCCCTCCGTCGGCGCCATCGGCGAACCGGTGGACCTGGCGATCGTCGCCGTCCCCGCCGAACGGGTGCCCGAGGCCGTCGCGGACTGCGGCGAGCACGGGGTGCGCGGTCTCGTCGTCCTCTCCGCCGGATACGCCGAGAGCGGGGCCGCCGGCCGCGAGCGCCAGCGCGAGCTCGTACGGCAGGCCCGCTCGTACGGCATGCGGATCATCGGCCCCAACGCCTTCGGGATCATCAACACCGCCGACGACGTCCGGCTCAACGCCTCCCTCGCGCCGCAGATGCCGGCCGCCGGGCGGATCGGTCTCTTCACCCAGTCCGGCGCCATCGGGATCGCCCTCCTCGCCGGACTGCACCGACGGGGCGCGGGACTCTCCTCCTTCATCTCGGCCGGCAACCGCGCCGACGTCTCCGGCAACGACTTCCTCCAGCACTGGTACGACGACCCCGGCACCGACGTCGTCCTCCTCTACCTGGAGTCGATCGGCAACCCGCGGAAGTTCACCCGGCTCGCCCGCCGCACCGCCGCCGTCAAGCCCGTCGTGGTCGTCAAGGGCGCCCGGCACAGCGGCAGCGCCCCGCCCGGCCACCGGGTGCCGGTCACCCGCATCCCGCACGCCACCGTCTCCGCGCTGCTCCGCCAGGCCGGGGTGATCCGCGTCGACACCGTCACCGAACTCGTCGACGCCGGACTGCTCC
>NZ_MWIG01000296.1:0-11340 GCF_002156145.1 Streptomyces sp. NRRL B-24572
AACCGAGACCCCAAGTGACCGCGGTTCGTCGCACCCCTGGGCGGCGTACTCCGACACCCCGTCGGCGTGCGCCGCCCCTTCGGCGGGTCAGCAGTGGAAGCGGAGCCGGCGTGACGGGGTACGGCGGTCCGGTCAGGGGGCCGCGTCGACGAGGTGGGCTCCGTTGTTGCGGACGTTGTTGACGGCCGTGGAGACGGGGCGGGCGTCGAGTCGGCCGTCGGCGGGGCGGGTGAGCAGGGCGCGGAGGTCCTCGACGTCCTCGTGGTGGGGGTCGAGCCAGGCGTCGTAGTGGTCCGGGGCGAGGGCGAGGGGCATGCGGGGGTGGACGCGGCCGGCCGCGTCGGTGGCCTCGGTGGTGATGATCGTGCAGGTCGTCAGCCAGGCGTCGGGGTCGTCGTCGCTCGTGACGTCGGGGTTGCGCCAGTACTCGTACAGCCCCGCCATGGCCATCACCTGGCCGTCGGCGGGGTGGATGAAGTACGGCTGTTTGCGGGTCCTGCCCGTCGCCTCGTCCTTCACCGGGTCCCATTCGTAGAAGCCGTCGGCCGGCAGCAGGCAGCGGCGCTTGGCGAAGGCGCGTCGGTAGGCGGGCTTCTCGTGCACGGTCTCGACCCGGGCGTTGATCATCCGGGAGCCGATCTTCGGGTCCTTCGCCCAGGACGGCACCAGGCCCCACCGCAGGGTCCGCAGCTCACGGCGCACCTCGTCGCCGTCGTCCCGCCCGGCGCGTTCGAGGACCGCGTAGACCTCGTTGGTCGGCGCGACGTTCCAGCTGGGCGCCAGGGTCTCTTCGGGGCGCCAGTCGGTGACCTGGAAGAGCTGGGTGAGGTCCTCAGGACTGCGAGTCGAGGTGTAACGGCCGCACATGGCTCAACTCTGCCACGTCCGGCGCCCTGTCGCCGGGGCGCGGGGCCGATCGGCGGTCCTCGCGCCGCCGGCGGACGGGGCCCGCCCGGTGTCGGGGCGGGCCGGCGGGTCACACGGGCGGCTGCCCTTCGGGGAGGGCGTGCGCGAGGAGGAATTCGGTGGCTCCCGCGATGGCCTCGGCGTAGGTGCCGTGGACGGGCTCGGACTCCTTTTCCCGCCGGTCCGCGGCGGTGGCGGTGAACCACCAGGCATCGGCGTCGGCATCGTGGTGCACGACGGCGGTGCCACCCGCGTACTGGAGCGGGATGGACTCCCGGGCGGACTTCCGCACCACGGCGTGGGGCCACTTGAGGCGGGCGGACTGGCGCTTGATGCCGCCCCAGGCGGCACCGAGCTGGGCGTAGTTCGCTCCGCTGCGGCCGGCGACGGTGGCGGCGCTCTCCGCCAGCCGGTCGACGGAGAGCTTGGCCTCGTACAGGGCCCGCAGCAGTGCCAGCTGCACGTCGGGCGCCGCCATGAGCACGGGGTCGAAGGGCTTGCCGGCGGCGTTGTAGGCCAGCACACGGGTCGAGATGCGTTCGGCCAGGGCACGGACCGCGTCGAGGACCCGCTCGTCCATGGTGCCCGCGTCGTCCGGGGTGGGCTCGTTCCAGGGGGGCTCCACCAGGTTCGAGAGGGCGTTCCAGAAGTCGTCGTCGCTCTTGTCGGGAGTCGGGATCCCCGCCACATCACTCATGCGACAAACATAGCTGTCGAGAGGCGAGTGCGACAGCAATATCTGTCGCACCTGGATTCATCTGGTCTCCGTGCGCGCTCCGGCCCGGGTCCCGTGGACGGGACCCGGGCCGACGGCTCAGCGGTTGGGCTCCTGCATCGTGACGCAGTGGGCGCCACCGCCGCCGTTGCCGTAGAGGTTGTCGAGGTTCAGCTGGACGACGGGACGGCCGTAGGCGGCGGCGATGGCCGACTTGGCCGCCGCGTCCTTGGCGGTGTCGCCGAACTGGGTGGTGATGATCGCCTGGTTGGTCACCGTCCAGTTCATGTAGGAGCTGAGGAACTCGGCCTGCTTGCCCACCTGGATACGGGGCAGGGTGTCGGGCCCTTCGATGGTGAGGACCTGGAGCCGGCGGCCCCTGGCGTCGGTCGCGGCGGCCAGGGTGTCGCGGATGGCCTGGGCGTTGGCGGTCCAGACGTCGGGGCGTACGGCCCCGGCCAGCTGCACCATGACCACGCCGGGCCGGATGTAGCGGGCGGTTCCGTCGATGTGGCCGTCGGTGACGTCCTGTCCGGTGACGCCGGGCAGCCAGATCATCTTGGACGCGCCGAAGCGGGACAACAGCTCCGCCTCGATCTGGCTGCGCGACTTGCC
The DNA here is from genome assembly GCF_002156145.1 of Streptomyces sp. NRRL B-24572. Classification (NCBI taxonomy): domain Bacteria; kingdom Bacillati; phylum Actinomycetota; class Actinomycetes; order Kitasatosporales; family Streptomycetaceae; genus Streptomyces; species Streptomyces sp. NRRL B-24572. The sequence goes on from NZ_MWIG01000296.1 coordinate 2,237, forward strand.
GGGGTTGCGGTTGCCGTTCAGCCAGCAGCTCTCGGTGGCCATCACGGTGCCGTCGCCGTCGTACTCGATGCCGCCGCCCTCGCCGACCACGGACGCCTTCGCGAACGGGGCTCCGCTGTAGGCGGCGACCTTCGGCGCGACCGTGCGGTCCTTGTCGTAGGCGGAGGCGGGCAGACCGTAGAAGGTCGTGGCGTTCTCGCCCCAGGCGTTGAAGTTCAGGCCGAAGGCGTCGAGGCCGCCGGCGTCGTCGATGCGGAACAGCGGGCCGGTGTCCCGCATCCAGCAGTCCGAGACGGGGATGGAGCTGATGACCGTGACGGTGGATCCGCACGCGGTCCTGGCCTGCGAGGCGGCCGAGGAGCCGTCGGCGCACATGATGACCGGCTCGTACTTCGCGATCTCCTTGGCGAGCTTGGCGATGTCCGCCTGGATCTTGGACAGCAGGTTGCCCCAGATCGTGTAGCTGGACGGCCAGGCCATCCAGGTCCGCCTGTGCGACTCGTCCTCACCGGGGACGCGCCAGGACGCGGCCATCGCGGACTGGACGCCGCCGAGGACGGGTCCGACCGCCAGGGCGGCCGCGGCCGCTCCGGTGCGGGCGAGGAGGCTTCTGCGGCTGATGCCGGGGCGTTCGGCGTCGTGCTCTGTCTTCACGTGGTGCTCCTTCTCTCAAAGGTTCTGTACGTGCAGGCGCGGGTTGATCAGCGGGTTTCCCGGTGGGTTTCTCAGTGGAGCGGGTCCAGCAGCCCCTCCTCCCGGACCATCCGGCGTTCGGTGGCCAGGTCGAGGCTTCGGGCGAAGGCCCAGTAGAGGCCTCCGGACACCGGCAGGCCGACGAGGACCGAGCAGTCGACGCCGCCGAGGAGCTCCGCGACGGGCCCGACGAAGAGGCCGGTGATGACCATGAACGGGGTCATGCAGGCCAGTCCGATCGCATAGGCGAGGTTTCCGCGCCAGCCCCATCGGCCGTAGATCCCGCGCGGGTTGAAGATCTCCTTGACGACGTACTGGCCGCGCCTGACGAAGAAGAAGTCGACGAGGTTGATGGCCGTCCACGGGATGAACAGGTACGTCAGGACCACCACCACGTTGGCGAAGAACCAGTTGAACTGGTCGATGCCGACGAGGGTGGAGACCGTCCCGACGGCGGCCAGCATGATCCCGATGGTGGCGATCCGGATGGTCCGGGTCGGCTTGACCGGCCGGAACGAGTCGACGATGGAGATCATCGTGAGGCTGCCGCCGTACTGGTTGATCGCCATGATGGAGAGCAGCCCGACCAGCAGGACGACGACCGCGACCGTGCCGAACCCGCCGAACAGCCGGTCCGCCGACAGCTTCAGTGCCGTGACCGGGTCCGTTCCCTCGGGCGCGGCGGCCGAGACCACGGCGCCGAGGACGAAGACCCAGATCCCGGAGACCGCGCTGGGCAGGTAGGTCCACCAGAAGGTGCTGCGCACGGGGACGTCGGGTCTGAGGTAGCGCGAGTAGTCCGAGACGTACGGTGCCCAGCCCAGCTGGAAGCCGGCGACGAAGACGAACACGAGCATGAACGGCGCGAGCTCGAACGGCCCCGCGTTCCAGGCGCCGTCCGGCAGCCCTCCGCCGAACAGGGCGGAGGCGGTGACGGCGGCGGTGATCACGACGAAGGGCCAGGTGAGCCACTTGTTGAGCTTGTGGATCCACTCGTACCCGAAGAGGGCGATCACGGTCGCCACCGCGGCGGCGAGGAGATAGCCGAGGGTGTTGGGCATTCCGGTGAGCAGGTTCATGGCCTGGCCGGACAGCAGGGCGTCGGACGTGTTGAAGGCCACGTAGTTGACCAGGGCGAACACCCACACGGTGAGCGCGGCCCCCAGATAGCCGAACTGCGGCCGGGACTGCACGAGTTGGGGAAGCCCCAGCTGGGGCCCCTGGGCCGAGTGGAACGCCATGAAGAACGTGCCGAAGAGCGAGCCGAGCACGGTGGCGACCACCGTCCACACGAGGGAGGCCCCCATGGACAGCGTCACGACGCCGGTCGCCAGGCCGGTGAGGTTGAGGCTGCCGACGAACCAGATGGCCCCGACGTTCGACGGTTTGCCGTGCCGTTCGGACAGGGGCACCCAGTCGATCGAGTGCTGTTCGATGCCCGCGTGCGATGCGGAATCACGGCCCGCTTGCGCTGCGGAATCATGCGCGGGCGAGTCAACTGGCCCCATGTGGGCTCCTGTTCAGGGGTGTGTCCATGAATCCGTACGGCGCCACGCGACCCGTCGGCGCCGTACGGTGCGCTCACCCTAGGGACTGACTCAAATTTCAGTCAATGGCCGGGACATGCTCTCTGACGAAAATTTCAGTCACGCGCTCCCGCGCGACGGGCCGCGGAGATCGCCTCCGGGTCCCAGCCGGGGCGGGGTACGGATTCCAACAGGAGCCGTGTATAGGGATGTTGAGGTTCGGCGAGCACCTCGGCCGTGGGGCCCGCCTCGACGACACGGCCCCGGCGCATGACGATGACGTCGTCGGTGACGCACCGGACCACGCCGAGGTCGTGGGTGATGAACAGGTAGCCGATCCGGGTCTCCTCGCGGATGTCGGCGAGCAGGTTGAGGATCTGCGCCTGGACGGAGACGTCGAGGGCGGCGACCGCCTCGTCCAGGACGAGGACGGCCGGTTCCACGGCGAGGGCGCGGGCGATGGCGACGCGCTGCCGCTGGCCGCCGGAGAGCTGCCGGGGCAGCGCGTCGGCGGCGCGGGTGCCCAGGCCGACCTGGTCGAGGAGCTCCCGGACGCGCCGGTCGTGGTCGGTGCCGGGGAAGTGCAGGCGCAGGGCCTCGCGCAGGACCTGGTCGACGCTGGTGCGCGGGTCGAGGGAGAGGTACGGGTCCTGGAAGACCATCTGGACCTCGCGCGCGCGGGCCAGGCGGCGGGCCCGGCCGCGGTGTCGTGCGCCGCGGGCCTTTCCCCGTACGAGCACGTCCCCGGCGTCGGCCTGTTCCAGACCGACGACGATCCGGGCGGTGGTGGTCTTGCCGGAGCCGGACTCGCCGACGATGCCCAGGGACCCGCCCTCGGGGAGGGCGAAGGACACGTCGTCGACGGCGCGGACGCTCCCGAAGGTGCGGTGGAGGCCGACGGCCTCCAGGACGTTCTCAGGCATCGACGGGGCTCCCTTCGAGACGGTCGCTGTGGTGACAGGCGGCCCGGTGGTGCGGTCGGCCGGGTGCGGGCCGCGGCTCGGGGGCCCGCTGGTCGCAGACCTCGGTGGCCAGGTGGCAGCGGGCGGCGAACGGGCAGCCGTGCAGCTCCTGCCGGAGGTCCGGGGGCTGGCCGTCGATGGCGGCGAGCCGCCCCCGCGGGGCTTCCGGGCGGGGCGTGGAGGCGAGCAGTGCCGAGGTGTACGGGTGCCGGGGCCGCGCGAAGAGGGCTTCGGCGGGGCCGCTCTCGGCGATCCGGCCGGCGTACATGACGTACACGCGGTCGCTGATGGCGGCGGCGAGGTCGAGGTCGTGGGTGACGAAGAGCAGCCCGGTGCCGAAGCGTGCGCGGAGTCGGGCCAGGAGGGCGATGACCTCGGCCTGGGTGGTGACGTCGAGTGCGGTGGTGGGTTCGTCGGCGAGCAGGAGGGCGGGGTCGCCCATCAGGGCGGCCGCGATCATGACGCGTTGCAGCATGCCGCCGGAGACCTGGCCGGGATACTTGCGCAGGGCGGAGTCGTCGAGGCCGACCGCCCCGAGGAGTTCGCCGGCGCGGGCGGTGGCGTCCGCTCGGCTCGTGCTCCCGGTCAGGGTCACGCTCTCGACGAGGAAGTCGCCGATGCGGCGCAGGGGGTTGAGGGCGGCACGCGGGTCCTGGAAGATCATGGACACCGTGCCGCTGCGCAGGGCGCGCAGCCGGTCGGCGTCCATGGTGAGGACGTCCTCGCCGCGCACCCGGACGGCGCCTTCGACGACGGCACCGGGCGGCAGCAGGTTCAGGGCGCTGCGCGAGGTGAGGGTCTTGCCGGAGCCGGACTCGCCGACGAGGGCGACGGTCTCGCCGGGGCCGACGTGGAGGTCGACGCCGTCGAGGACGGGGCGTGCCGTGCCGGGCAGGGTGATGCGCAGCCCTTGGACGTCGAGCGTGTGCGTATCGGTCATCGGTCTCTCCTGGCGACGCGGTCGGCCCAGCGCTCTCCGACCACGTTGAACGCGACGACGGTGAGCACGATGAAGACGCAGGGCAGGATCGCGGACAGCGGGTAGCCGCGCTGGATGGCGGTCTGGCCGTCGAAGACCATGCGGCCCCAGTCGGGGGTGAGCGCGGGGACGCCGAGGCCGAGGAAGGACAGGCCGGCGAGGTCCATCAGCGCGTAGCCGAAGTTGATGGTGGACTGGGCGAGGACGACGGGGGCGATGTTGGGCAGGACGTGGCGCAGGCAGATCTGGAGGGCCGTGTGCCCCTGGACCTGGTAGGCGCTGACGTAGGGGCGTCTGCGTTCGGCCAGGACGAGGGAGCGGGTGAGCCTGCTGACGTAAGGCAGGTAGGCGACGGAGAGGGCGATGACGGGGGCGAGCAGCCCTTCGCCGTAGATCGAGACGATCAGGATGGCGAGGAGCATGCCGGGGAACGCGAAGACCAGTTCGGTGCTGCGCGACAGGACGGAGTCGAGCCGGCCGCCCCGCCAGCCCGCGGCCATGCCGACCGCGATTCCGGCGAGGGTGGAGAAGACCACGACGCCGAGGGGGCCGAGGAGCGAGGTGCGGGCGCCGAGGAGCAGCCGGGAGAAGGTGTCGCGTCCGGCGGCGTCGACGCCGAGCAGGTGCTCGGGGGACGGTCCGGCCAGTGCGTTGCCGAGGTCGACGGCGTTGGGGTCGTACGGCACGAGCCACGGTGCGAGGAGCGCGGCGGCGGTGACGAGGGCGACGAGGGCGAGGCAGACCAGGTGGAGCGGGGACCGGGCGGTGCGGATCTTCGCGAGGCCGGGCCGGCGGGTCAGGACGGCGGTCATACGGAGGAGCTCCTCGATCCGAGGGTGATCCGCGGGTCGACCAGCGGCAGCAGCAGGTCGACGATCAGGTTCACGGTCATGAAGAGGGCGACGATGATCAAGGAGATGGCCTGGACGGTCGGGAAGTCCTTGGTCGTGGTGGACAGTTCCAGGAGCTGGCCGATCCCGCCGATGCTGAAGGCGGTCTCCACGAGGATCGTGCAGACCAGGAGCGTGGAGACGACCAGTCCGCCCGTGGTGAGGACGGTGCCGAGCGAGTTGCGGAACACATGGCGGCGGATGACCCGGCCCTCGGGGACGCCGCGGCTGCGGGCGACCGTGACGTGCTCGCTGTCGAGCGCCTCGGCCATGGCGGAGCGGGTGACCCGGGCGAGCATGCCGATCAGATAGAGCGCGAGGGCGATCGCCGGCAGGGTGAGGTGCCGGATCTGGTCGAGGAAGCCCTCGCCGGAACCGCTGCTGGGGAACCAGCCGAGGTCGACGGCGAAGAGGCCCTGGAGCAGGACGGCCGCGACGAAGGAGGGGGTGCCGACGGCGAGCGTGGTCCCGACGAGGACGGCCGAGTCGGTGCCGCCGCCGCGTACGGCGGCGACCCATCCCAGTACCAGACCGGTCACGACGACCACGGCCAGCGCCATCACGACGAGCAGCAGCGTGGTGGGGAGGCGGTCGGCCAGGAGCCGGGAGACGTCGGTGCGGTAGGTGATGGACCGGCCGAAGTCCCCTTGGACGATGTCGCCGAGCCAGCGGAGGTAGCGGGCGAAGAAGGGGTCGTCCAGGTGGTATTGGGCGTTGATCGCGGCGAGGGCCTCCGGCGAGGCCGAGCGTCCGGAGAGCAGGAAGCCGGCCGGGTTGCCCGGCGCCAGGTACAGGGCGCCGAAGACCACGAACGACGCACCGAGCAGGGTGGCGGCCATCTCCGCAAGGCGCCGTACGGCGAATCTCACGAAGTTCACGGCGTGGCCCCCGCGTTCGCCGCGCCGGCGTCGGCGGCACCGACGTCCGCGGCCCACGGGTAGTACATGTACGCGATGGTGGTGGGGGCGCCGGTGATCCTCTTGTTGAGGAAGACCGCGGTGGGCCACTCGGCGACCGGGATCCACGGCAGCTGCTCGGCGGCCCGCTGCTGGAGCTCGGCCTCCATCTTCGCCCGCTGGTCCGGCTCGTAGACGGCGGTGGCCTGGTCGACGAGGGCGTCGTACCCCTTGTCGCTGTAGTCGGCGAAGTTCATGTAGGCGCCGGTCTTGAAGTTCTGCAGCAGGTCCAGCGGGTCGGTGATCGACTGGTAGTAGGTGAGCGGGAACATGTCGATGCCCTCGCGCGCCTTCGGGTCGGTGAACAGCGCCGTGAAGGCGTTGGGGGCGATCGTCCTGAGGTTGATCTTCAGCCCGATCCGGGTCCCGGCGGCCTGGATCGCGGTGGCGAGGAGGGAGACGTCCTGGCCGATGGAGCTGGTGGCGACGGTCAGGGCCTTGCCCGTGGCGCCGGCCTCCTTGATCAGCGCCTTCGCCTTCTCGATGTCCTGGGCGGCGGGCGGCAGCGCGCCGAAGGCGGCCTGCCGGGTCTGCTCCGATGCCCCGGCCCAGGCGGCACGGGTGGTGAGCGAGGTGGTGACGGTGCCGGCGCCGCCGAGTCCGGCCCTGACGAAACCGGAGCGGTCGAGGGCCAGGGAGAGCGCCTTGCGTACCCGGAGGTCGCCGAGCGGACCGTGCATGTTGGTGATGTCGATGTTGACCGTGCTGAGGCCCTCGCCGAAGTAGAGCTTGCCGACGCCGCTGTTCTCGAGGCGGTCGTAACTCTCGGTGGGGATCAGGTAGCCACCGTCGATCTCGCCGCTGAGCATGGCGTTGGTGCGGGCCGAGGGGTCGGTCAGGATCCGGAAGACGGCCTTCTTCGCCTTGGCCTTCGTACCCCAGTAGCCGTCGAAGCGTTCCAGCTCGATCGACTGGCCCTTGCTCCACTTCCCCAGCTTGAACGGGCCGGTGCAGGCGAGGTCGCCGGTGGTGCCGTAGTCCTTGCCCGCCGCCTCGACGCCGGCCCTGGAGGCGACGACGCCCGCGGCGGTCGCCATGTACTGGGGGAACTGGGAGTCCGACTTCCTGAGCCTGACGGTGACCTGGAGCGGGCCGGTCTTCCGTATCGAGGCGACGTTCTGGAAGGTCTGCGCCCAGGCGGCGGCGTTGTTCGGGTCCCGCTGCCGGCCGAGGCTGTAGACCACGTCGTCGGCGGTCATCACCTTGCCGTCGTGGAAGCGCACGCCTGCGCGCAGGTCGTAGACCCAGGTGGTGGGGTCCGGGTTCGAGGCCTTCCGCGCGAGGCCCGGCTGGAGGGTGAGCCCGGGCGTCCAGCGCATCAGGCTCTCGCACACGTTGGACAGGATCGTGTTCTGCGGATAGTCGAAGGCGACCGTGTAGTCGAGGGTGGGCGGCTCGGCGTAGACGGCCCAGGTGAAGGAGTCGATCTCACCGCGGGCCGGAGGGGTGGAGGCGGAGAGCTTGGCCGCGGAGCCGCCGACGCCGCCGTCCTTCGGTGGACCGGAGCAGGCCGCGAGGACCGCGAGGGAGGTCAGGGCGGCCGTCGTCACGGCGATCCGTCCGCGCCTGCCGCGGGGGCGTCTGCTGCCGGGAGGCAGGGGTGTGGTCATCGTCGCGCTCGCTTTCCGTGATGTCCGTGGTTTCCGTGGGGGGCGGGGGCCGGAGGGCCGCTGGAGCGGCCCTCCGGCAGGGGTCCGTTCCCGGTTCAGGCGCCGGCGGTCACGGCGGGGATCTGCTGCGTGATGCAGTGGACCCCTCCGCCGCCGTACGCGATCGCGGGCGCCCGCACCCCGACGACCTCGCGGCCCGGGTACGCGGCGGCGATGACCGCGAGCGCTTCGTCGTCCTGTGGCACGCCGGCCACCGGGACGACGACGCCGCCGTTGGCCACGTAGTAGTTCAGGTAGGAGACCTCGACCTCGCCGCCGGCCATGTCGACGAACGCGGTCTGCGGGACCTCGACGATCTCGAACGGCCGGCCCTGGGCGTCGGTCGTGGCCTCCAGCACCGCGCGGTTGGCCCGCATCCGGGCGTGGTCGGGGTGCGCGGGGTCGTCGGGCAGGGAGACGACGACCTTGCCGGGAGCGGCGAAGGCGCAGACGCCGTCGACGTGCCCGTCGGTCTCCGTGTCCAGTAGACCGCCGTACGGAAGCCAGACGACCTTGTCGACGCCGAGCTGGGTTTTCAGTTCCGTCTCGATCTCGTCCCGGTTCATCCCGGGGTTCCTGTTGGGGTGGAGCAGGCACTGCTCGGTCGTGATCAGGGTGCCTTCGCCGTCGACGGTGATCGCCCCGCCCTCCAGGATCATGTCCGAGGCGATGCGCTCGACGCCGAGGTGCTTCAACAGGAGGGCGCTGATCCGGTCGTCGGAGTCGTACGGGCTGTGCTTGCGGCCCCAGGCGTTGAAGCGGAAGTCCACTCCGGCGCGGTTGCCGGCGCTGTCGAGCACGAAGAGCGGGGCGGAGTCCCGGAACCAGGAGTCGTCCTGCGCCAGCTCCATCACGGTGATCCCGTCACCGCACCTCGTCCGGGCCTCCTCGCCGTGGCCGGGCGGCGCGACCATGGTCACGGGCTCGAAGGCGGCGATGGCCCGGGCGACGTTCGCGTACTCCTCCTTGACGTCGTCGAGGACGCTGCCCCACAGGTCCTGCCGGACGGGCCAGGCCATCAGACATCCCTCGTGCGCGGACCACTCGGCAGGCATACGGAATGCAGTCATCACGGGTCTCTCTTCGTTTCGCCAGAAGTACCCGTCGGCGGTGGCCGGCTCAGCCTGGCGGAGACGCGGGACGGGTACGCGGTGTGAACAGCATCCTTCACTCGACTGAAAATTCAGTCAAGAGAAGGGGCATGGTTTTGGAGGTTCGGCCGGTCGATCGAGGTCAGAGGAAGTAAAGCCGGCTCAACGAGACCTGCTGCGCCGGCTCGGAGCGCATCGGATCGCCGTCGAGGGTCACGAGTCCGCTGCGCGGGTCGACGTTTACCTGTCCGACGCGGGAGTTGAACCGCAGGTCGGCGGGGCCGATGCCACGGGTGCCGCGCACGGCCACCCGGCGCCGGCGGGTCGGCAGGGAGTCCGAGCCGAGGTCGACGGCGGC
>NZ_MWIG01000297.1:0-9466 GCF_002156145.1 Streptomyces sp. NRRL B-24572
TTGCGCGGGCCGGTCCGCCTCGCGGGTCGATCCGCGCAGTACGTACGCGAGAGGGCGCCCCACCGGACCGGTGGGGCGCCCTCTCGCGTGTGCGTCAGCGGCCGGGCTTGCGGTTGGTGTGCCCGCCCGTGCCGCCGAGCAGATCCGTCGGGAACGTGATCCCGGGGGTCGGGCTGGTCGGGGTCGTGTCGCCGGGCTTGGCGTCGCGGGGCTTCCGGGGCTTGTTCGGGCCCTCGTCGCCCTCCTTCTCCTCGTCCTTGGGCTTCTCGGCCCGCGGCACGGAGACGGGGACGAAGCCCGGCGTCTGGCCGGCGTCCAGGGCGCCCGTCATCGCGATCTTCCAGATCGGGCCGGGGAGGCAGCCACCGCAGACCTTGTCGTAGTACTCGCCGCCGATGGTGATGTCGTACATCGACTTCTTCTCGCCGACGTCGTCACCGACCCAGACGGCGGTGGACAGGTTCGGGGTGTAGCCGACGAACCAGGCGTCCTTGCGGTCGTTGGTCGTACCGGTCTTGCCCGCGTTGTCGCGGTCGCTGAGACCGGCCCGCGTACCGGTGCCGTCCTCGACGACGCCCTTCAGCATCTGGTTGATGGTGTCGGCGGTCCGGTCGCTCATGGCGCGCGTGCACTTGGTCTGCGGCACGTTCAGCTTGTCGCCGTTGGCGGCCTTGATCGACTCGATGGCGATCGGGGTGCAGTAGATGCCGCGGTTGGCGAAGGTCGCGTAGACGGACGCCATGTCGAGCGGGGTGCTCTCCGCGCTGCCGAGGGTGGCGGACGGGATCTGCTTGAGGGGCTTGCCCAGCTCGCGCTCGTAGCCGACGTTCTTGGCCATCGTCAGCGTCTCACAGAGGCCGGCCATCTGCTCCAGCTTGGCGAAGTAGGTGTTGATGGACTTGCCGAGGGCGCTCGTCATGTCGAAGACGCCCTTCTCCGACTTCATCTCATTGTTCACCTCCCAGTTCGCATAACCCGCGGGCTTTCCGTCGCAGCGGGTGTACTGGCTCTCGTTCATGTTGATCTGCGCCGGGTCGTTGAAGCTCGTCGCCGGGCTGATGCCCTTCTCCAGCGCCGCGGCGGCCGTGATCGGCTTGAAGGTCGAGCCGACCTGGAAGCCGTACGTCGTGCCGCCCATCTTGCTGCCGACGGCGAGGTTCAGCGTCGTCTGGTGCTGCTTCTGGTCCAGGCCGTACGGGCGGGACTGGCCCATCGACAGGATGCGGCCGGTCTTGGGCTGGACCTGCACCACCGAGGCGGCGACCGGGTCGTCCTTGTTGACCTTCGCGATGGCGGCCTCGTTGGCGGCTGCCTGCGCGCGCGGGTCGAGCGTGGTCCTGATGGTGAGACCACCCAGGTTCCACAGCTTCGTCCGCTCCTCGGCCGTCTTGCCGAAGGTCGGGTCGTTGAGGATCGTCTTGCGGACGTAGTCGCAGAAGAAGCCGGCGCCGTCGACGGCGGTGATGCAGCCGTTCTTCGGCGTCTTGACCCTCAGCTTGATCGGCTTGGCCTTGGCGGCGTCCGCCTCGGCCTGGCTGATGTCCTTCACGTCGGCCATCCGCTGGAGGACCATGTTGCGGCGCTTGGTCGCTTCCTGGATGTCGTTGATCGGGTCGTAGCGGCTCGGCGACTGGACGAGACCGGCCATCATCGCCGCCTCGCCCAGGTCCAGGTCGGCGGCGTGCTTGGAGAAGTACCGCTGGGAGGCGGCCTCGATGCCGTAGGCCTGCTGACCGAAGAACGTGATGTTGAGGTAGTTCTCCAGGATCTTCTTCTTGCCCAGCTCCTCCTCGACCTGGATCGCGAACTTCAGCTCGCGGACCTTGCGGCCGATGGTCTGCTGGGTGGCCTGCGCGACCTTCTCGGGGTCGTCACCGGCCTCCTCGACGAAGACGTTCTTCACGTACTGCTGGGTCAGCGTGGACGCGCCCTCCGAGACCCCGCCCGACTGCGCGTTCTTGTTGATCGCACGCAGCACGCCCTTGAGGTCGATCGCCCCGTGCTCGTAGAAGCGCCCGTCCTCGATGGCGACGATCGCCTTCTGCATGTACGGGGAGATCTTGTCGATCGGCACGACCTTCCGGTCCCGCGAGTACACCGTGGCGATGAGACCGCCCTCGGCGTCCAGGATCGTGGTGCGCTGACTCAGCGGTGGGGTCTTCAGGTTGGAGGGGATCTCGTCGAACCCCTCCACCGTCCCCTTCGCGGCCAGCCCGAGTGCACCGGCCGCGGGCAGGGCGATGCCCGCCAGCACGGTTCCGGCGAGCACACTGACACCGAGGAACTTGGCGGCCTGCTGGGTCCCGGTCAGACCACCGCCCGAGCGCTTCTTTGCCATGGGGGCAGCCTACGTTCTCATTCGCCGGACACACGTATATGCCTTGGCCTAAGCTGCTCCCAACTGTCACAGCAGTGCGGTCTCGCATCAAGACCCGTGCGTGACATCGGTATGAATTCCCGTGACCCCGAAACGCGGGAAGCTCGTGTCCGATTCCGGCTCATGCGTCACACGGTGCCCGAAGTGGCATCACCGAAGAAGGGCATGTCTGCACGATATGTCCGCTATCACACGCATGTCCTTCGATCACTCCCCTGGGTGATCTGACGCGCACGCATAGTCCGTTCGGGCCATTCAAGATTGGGCCCGAAGGGGGTGTTGCGCTGTGCCCACCTTCCGTAACGTCCCAACTGGCAGCGGTGAATATGCCGCTGCCGCCGTGGGGGAGCCTCGATTCGGGAGAGGACGGCGCCGGTATGGGCTGGGTAGCTGACTGGAGTGCGCAGGCGGCCTGCCGCACTACCGATCCGGATGAACTTTTCGTGCAGGGAGCGGCACAGAACAGGGCAAAGGCGGTGTGCACCGGATGCCCGGTGCGGACCGAGTGCCTCGCCGACGCCCTCGACAACCGCGTGGAGTTCGGCGTGTGGGGCGGCATGACGGAGCGCGAGCGCCGTGCCCTGCTGCGCCGCAGGCCGACCGTCACCTCGTGGCGCCGGCTCCTGGAGACCGCGCGCACGGAGTACGAGCGGGGAGCGGGCCTGCTGCCCGTGGCGATCGAGGACGACGCGACGTACGAGGCGTACGCCGCGGTCGGCTAGCCCCGACGCGTACGCCACACGGGTACGCGACACGAGTACGCGACACAGGTACGAGCACGGGTACGAGTACGGATACGGGTACTCGTACGCGAGACGGCTCAGGCCGAGGGCGTCCGCCCCGCCGTGAGCCGGTCACCGATGGCCCGCAGCCCGGCGAGGTCGTGCACATCGCCGGGCAGGGCGGCCACTTCGGCCACCGCCACTTCAGGGTGGAGCGCGGTGAAGCGGTCGCGCGTGTGCTGCTCACGCGCGAGCACCCGCATGCGCTCGGCATGCAGGCGCAGAAGTCCCGCGGTGAGATGACGTACGTCTGTTTCCTGTGCCGGTCCGGCTGTGGGGGCAGCCTCGGGTACGGGGTGTGCGGCGGCGGTGGCGAGATCGTTCGACTCGGGCTCGGGCTCGGGCGCTGCTTCGGTGGCCGGGGAGCCACGCAGTCCAGCCTTCCCGCCCCCCTGATCCACAATGCGCCCCTCGTCAAGATTTTCCGCGGCGGCCCGCGCCCGCTCGGCCGACAGCCGGGCGGCGCCGCTGCCGTGGACGCGGTTGAGGACGAGACCGGCCAGCGGCATCCCCTCGGCGGCCAGGCGCTCCACGAAGTACGCGGCCTCGCGCAGCGCGTCCCGCTCCGGCGTGGCCACCACGAGGAAGGCCGTGCCCGGGGCCTGGAGCAGCTTGTACGTGGCGTCCGCGCGGGTCCGGAAACCGCCGAACATCGTGTCCATCGCCGCCACGAACGTCTGCACGTCCTTGAGGAACTGACCCCCGAGCAGCTTTCCCAGGGTCCCCGTCATCATCGACATGCCGACGTTGAGGAACTTCATCCCGGCCCGGCCGCCCACCTTCGCCGGGGCCATGAGCAGCTTGATGAACTTCCCGTCGAGGAAGGACCCGAGCCGCTTCGGCGCGTCCAGGAAGTCGAGCGCGGACCGGGACGGCGGGGTGTCGACGACGATCAGGTCCCACTCGTCGCGGGCCCGGAGCTGGCCCAGCTTCTCCATCGCCATGTACTCCTGCGTACCGGCGAATCCGGCCGACAGGGACTGGTAGAAGGGGTTCTCCAGGATCGCCCGTGCCCGCTCGGGCTCCGCGTGCGCCTCGACGATCTCGTCGAAGGTCCGCTTCATGTCCAGCATCATGGCGTGCAGTTCGCCGCCGTCGGAGCCCTTGATGCCGTCGACCTTGCGGGGCGTGTTGTCGAGGGAGTCGATGCCCATGGACTGGGCGAGCCGGCGCGCCGGGTCGATGGTGAGGACGACGACCCGCCGGCCCCGCTCCGCCGCCCGCACGCCGAGGGCTGCCGCCGTGGTCGTCTTGCCGACCCCGCCCGCGCCGCAGCAGACGATGATCCGGGTGCCGCGATCGTCGAGCAGCGGGTCGAGTTCGAGCCCGGGCGCGCGATCGAGCCCGGGGTCGGCGTCGGGCCGGTGGTCTTCGGCGTCGGGGCCGTTGTCGGCGTCGAGCCCGGACACGTCCACACCGGCCGCCTCCACACCGGCCGCCTCCACACCGGCTGCGTCCGCACCGGCTGCGTCCGCACCGGCCGCCTCCACACCGGCTGCGTCCGCACCGGCTGCGTCCGCACCGGCCGCGTCGGCGCCGGGCTCGGCGGTGGCCGCCCCGGCGCCTGCTTTCTCCGTCACGCGCCCACCCCTTGCTTCCGCAGTTCCTTCGCCAGCCGGTAGAGCCCGGCGATGTCCGCCCCGTCCCCGAGGAAGGGGAGTTCGTACGAGGGGACGCCGACGCCGTCCAGGACCGCGCGCTGCGTCCGCTCCAGCTCCACCCGCCGCGCGTGCTCGGCCGCCTGGTCGAGGAGTGGCTCGACGAGACCCGCGCCGCCCGGGACGCCGACGGAGGCCAGGGTCCGCGCGATCGCGTCCCGGTGGTCGCCGGAGGCGGCCCGTACTGCCGCCTCGTCGAGGACGTGCGGGCGGACCATGTTCACCACGACCCTGCCCACCGGCAGTTCGGCGGCCCTCAGCTCCGCGATGCCGTCCGCGGTCTCCTGGACCGGCATCTCCTCCAGGAGGGTCACCAAGTGCACCGCCGTCTCGGGGGACTTGAGGACCCGCATGACGGCCTGCGCCTGGTTGTGTATCGGGCCGATCCTGGCCAGGCCCGCGACCTCGTCGTTCACGTTGAGGAAGCGGGTGATGCGGCCGGTGGGCGGCGCGTCCATGACCACGTGGTCGTAGGTGGGGCGGCCGTCCTTCTCCCGCCGCCGTACCGCCTCGCAGGCCTTGCCGGTCAGCAGCACGTCCCGGACGCCCGGCGCTATCGTCGTCGCGAAGTCGATCGCGCCGAGCTTCTTCAGGGCCCGCCCCGCACCGCCCAGTTTGTAGAACATCTGGAGGTAGTCGAGGAGCGCGCGCTCGGCGTCGATCGCCAGCGCGTACACCTCGCCGCCGCCCGGCGCGACGGCGATCTTGCGCTCCTCGTACGGAAGGGCTTCCGTCTCGAAGACCTGTGCGATGCCCTGCCTGCCTTCGACCTCGACGAGGAGGGTCCGCTTCCCCTCCGTCGCGAGGGCGAGGGCGAGGGCGGCGGCGACCGTCGTCTTACCGGTACCGCCCTTGCCGCTGACGACCTGGAGCCTGCTCACGCTGTCGAGCCTAACCACTGGCGGCCGCGCGCAATCAGGAGGCCGCCCCGGAGAAGCCCCCTAGGGGGCCTGTGGGGGTCGCCTCGGAGAGGAGCCCCGCGACAGCGGATACAGTCGGGCCCATGACCAAGTGGGAGTACGTCACGGTGCCGCTTCTGGTGCACGCGACCAAGCAGATTCTGGACACCTGGGGCGAGGACGGCTGGGAGCTCGTCCAGGTCGTGCCCGGGCCGAACAACCCCGAGCAGCTCGTGGCCTACCTGAAGCGGGCCAAGTCGTGAGCGGGGCCGTCGAGGCGCGGATCGCCGAGCTCGGCCTGACCCTGCCCGAGGTCGTGCCGCCGCTCGCGTCCTACCAGCCGGCCGTGCAGTCCGGCGTGTACGTGTACACCTCGGGCCAGCTCCCGATGGTGGCGGGCAAGCTCCCGGTGACCGGCAAGGTCGGCGCCGAGGTCACGCCGGAGGAGGCCAAGCAGCTCGCCGCCACCTGCGCGCTCAACGCCCTCGCCGCCGTGAAGTCGGTCGCCGGTGACCTCGACCGCATCAAGCGCGTCGTGAAGGTCGTCGGCTTCGTCGCCTCCGCCGCCGACTTCACCGGCCAGCCCGCCGTCATCAACGGCGCCAGCGAGCTGCTCGGCGAGATCCTCGGCGAGAAGGGCGTGCACGCCCGCAGCGCCGTCGGCGTGGCCGTGCTGCCGCTCGACGCGCCGGTCGAGGTCGAGGTCCAGGTCGAGCTCGTCGAGGCCTGACACCCCGAGGGACGCGCAGAGCCGGTTTTCCACAGGCGTGGGAAACCGGCTCTCGTGCATTCCGATGCTTGCGCATAGCATCCGGCCATGTCGAATGGTCAGCCGAAGCAGGCGAAGCAGTCGAACGGTCAGTGGTATCCGGCGGAGTGGCCCGACCGCATCCGCGCCCTCGCCGCCGGTGAGCTCACCCCGGTGACGCCCCGGCGCGCCGCCACCGTCCTGCTCCTGCGGGACGGAGCCGCCGGGCCCGACGTCCACATGCTGCGCCGCCGCACCTCGATGGCCTTCGCGGGCGGCGCGTACGCCTACCCCGGCGGCGGCGTCGACCCGCGCGACGAGCAGCCGGTGCGCTGGGCGGGCCCGTCCCTGGAGACGTGGGCGGCCCGGCTCGGCCTCGACGACCCCGCGCAGGCCCAGGCCGTGGTGTGTGCCGCCGTACGCGAGACGTTCGAGGAGGCGGGCGTGCTGCTCGCCGGGGAGACCGAGGACGGCGTCGTGGGCGACACGACCGGCGAGGAGTGGGAGCGGGACCGGGAGGCGCTCGTCGCCCGCGACCTGTCCTTCGCCGACTTCCTCGACCGGCGCGGGCTCGTCCTGCGCTCCGACCTGCTCGGCGCATGGGCCCGCTGGGTCACCCCGGAGTTCGAGCAGCGCCGGTACGACACCTGGTTCTTCGTGGCGGCGCTCCCGGCCGGCCAGCGCACCCGGGACGTCTCCGGGGAGGCGGACCGCACGGTCTGGATCCGTCCGGCCGAGGCCGCGGCGGGCTACGACCGGGGCGAGCTGACGATGATGCCGCCGACGATCTCCACCCTGCGCACCCTGGAGCCGTACGGGACGGCCACCGAAGCCCTTGCGGCGGCCGGGGAGCAGGACATGGCCCCCGTGCTCGCACAGGCGCGCCTGGAGGGCGACGAGCTGGTGCTGAGCTGGCCGGGGCACGAGGAGTTCACCAAGGTCATCCCCGCCGGGAGCACCGGGAGCGCCGGGAGCGCCGGGAACGCCGGGGGTGAGCGATGAGCGACGCCGCCGCCCTGCCGGGCCAGCCGCGCGGATTCGTGGTCTCCGGGCCCGCGACCGAGCGCGCCGTGAACGTCCTGGCGCCGAACCCGTCCGCGATGACCCTCGACGGCACCAACACCTGGCTGCTCTCCGAGCCCGGCTCCGGCCTCGCCGTCGTCGTCGACCCGGGCCCGCTCGACGAGGGCCATCTGCGTCACGTGGTCGACACGGCCGAGAAGCTCGGCAAGCGGGTCGCGCTGACCCTGCTGACCCACGGCCACCCGGACCACGCGGAGGGCGCGGGCCGCTTCGCGGAGCTGACCGGGACGGCCGTGCGGGCCCTCGACCCGGCGCTGCGGCTCGGCGACGAGGGGCTCGGCGCGGGGGACGTGGTGACGGTCGGCGGCCTTGAGCTGCGGGTCGTCCCGACGCCGGGCCACACCTCGGACTCGCTCTCCTTCCACCTGCCGGCCGACCGGGCGGTGCTGACGGGCGACACGGTCCTGGGGCGCGGGACGACGATGGTCGCGCACCCGGACGGGCGGCTCGGGGACTACCTGGACTCGCTGCGGCGGCTGCGTTCGCTGACCGTCGACGACGGGGTGCACACGGTCCTGCCGGGGCACGGGCCGGTCCTGGAGGACGCGCAGGGGGCCGTGGAGTTCTACCTGGCGCACCGGGCGAGCCGGCTCGCGCAGGTCGAGACGGCGGTCGGGGCCGGGCACCGGACGGCGGCCGAGGTCGTCGCCCATGTGTACGCGGACGTGGACCGCTCGCTGTGGCCGGCGGCCGAGCTGTCCGTACGGGCGCAGCTGGAGTATCTGAGGGAGCGGGGCCTGGTCTAGGGCCTGTCTTCCGGGGTGTGCCGGGCGATCGTCCTCCGGGGTGCGCCGGGCGGTCGTTCTTCGGGGTGCGGCCGGGCCGTCGTCCTCCGGGGTGTGCCGGGGCCGTCGTCACGATCCTGTCCCGAGCGTGCCCCCGGCCTTCTGGCGTTCCTGACCCGTGCTTTACGCTCCGCTTACTTCTGGTCGTAGCTTTCGGGGGGAACGCCCGTGTTCGTCATAGCCATCCTGCTGGTCATCGCCGCAGTGGTGCTCTTTTTCGTCGGCCGCGCCAATGACTCCACGGGGCTGAAGTGGGGCGCCGTCGGCGCGCTCCTGGCCGGCCTCTTCTCGCTGGTCGCGAGCATGACGTACGTGATCAGCGCGTACGAGGTCGGTGTGCCCGTCGCCTTCGGCAAGGTCGGCTCGCCGATGACCTCGGGCATGCACGTGAAGTCGCCGTTCACCGACGTCACGACCTTCTCCACCCGCCCGGTCGACCTCAACCTCTCCGACAAGGACGTGGTCGAGGTCCGCTCCTCGCAGGGCGGCGTCATGTACGCCGAGGTCACGGTGAAGTGGTCCGTCGACCAGGCCAAGGCCGTCGAGCTGTACAAGCTCGCGGGCAGCGAGGACGCCATCCAGCAGCGGCTGGTCTACCCGGACAGCCGTGAGATCGTCCGCAACGTCTTCGCCCGCCACACCAGCGAGGAGGGCTACGCCTCCGACCGCGAGGGGATCAGCGCCGAGATCAACGCCCTGATCAAGGAGCGCCTGGCCCCGCGCGGCATCGACGTGACCACCGTCAACCTGCGCAACGTGAAGCCCTCGGACGCCCTCCAGGGCCAGATCGACCGCAAGATCCAGCAGCAGCAGGCCACCGAGCGGGCGACCGAGGCCTCCCGCACCGCCAAGGCCGAGGCCGACCGGCGCCGCATCGAGGCGGAGGGCATCGCCCGCGCCAACAAGATCCTCAACGACTCGCTGACGGACAAGGTCCTGATGAACCAGTGCATCGACGCCTACAAGGAGGCCGCGGCGAAGAACCCGGTTTACGCGGTGCCCTGCGGGAGCGGCGGCTCCGCCCCGGTGATCGTGGACGGCTCGAAGCGCTGACCGTCCCGTCGTACGCGGAAGGCCGCCCCGGTCGTCGGACCGGGGCGGCCTTCCGCGTATGCCTGGTACTAGCGCGAGCGC
>NZ_MWIG01000298.1:0-2282 GCF_002156145.1 Streptomyces sp. NRRL B-24572
CTTGCGCCAGTACGCCGACTACACCCTCTGGCAGCGCGAGCTCCTCGACGGCGAACACGGCGTCCGCGAAGACCAGTCGGCGTACTGGCGCAAGGTCCTGGACGGGATCCCGGCCGAGACCCGGCTGCCCGCCGACCGGCCCCGGCCCACGGAACCCAGCCACCGGGGGGCCGTGGTGACGGCCGAGGTGGACGCCCTGGTCCACAGGGCGCTCGCCGGTGTCGCCCGCAGCCGCCGCGCCACCTTCTTCATGGTCGTCCGGACCGCGCTGGCCCTCGCCCTGCGGGCGGCGGGCGCGGGCGAGGACGTGGTGGTCGGCACGGCGGTGGCGGGCCGGCCGGAGGAGGACCTGCACGCGCTCGTCGGGTTCTTCGTGAACACCCTGGCCCTGCGCACCGACATGACCGGGGACCCCACCCTCGCCGAGCTGGTGCGGCGCGTACGGGACGGGGACCTGGCGGCCTTCGCCCACGACGACCTGCCGTTCGACCTCCTCGTCGAGGACCTCAACCCCGAACGCTCCCTCGGCCGCCACCCCTTCTTCCAGGTGATGGTCAGCGCGCAGACCGCACAGGACACGGCCGTCCGCCTCGGCGGCATCTCCGGCCAGGCGGACGGCGCCGACCTCGCCGGAGCCAAGTTCGACCTCTCCTTCCACTGCGTCGAGACGCACGACACCGACGGCGAACCCGGGGGAGTGCTCCTCGGGCTGCAGTACGCGACGGACCTGTACGACGAGGACACCGCACGGATCCTGCTCGCGCTGTTCCAGCGCGCCCTGACGGCCCTCGCCGAGCAGGCCGACGACACGCCGCTGAGCGGGATCGCCCTGCTCACCGACGAAGAGCGCCGGGGACTCGACCGCCGGCACGACGCCCTCGCCCGCGCCCTCGCCGAACGGAGGACACCCGGCGACGGACGGGGAACCAGGACGGGCTCCGCGGCGGATCCCCGCGAGGAGATCGTCCGCGGCCTGTTCGCGGAGATCCTCGACCGGGACGACGTACGCCCCGGGGACAACTTCTTCAAGCTCGGCGGGCACTCCCTGCTCGCCGGCAAGCTCACCAACCGCATCCGTGGCGCCCTCGGTCTCCAGGCCGCGATCCGGGACGTCTTCCTCGCCCCCACGCCCCGGCAGCTCCTCCGTCGTCTCGACGAGCGGGGCGACGGCCCAGCACGCCCCCCGCTGCGGCCCGTCCCCGACGCGCTGCGCCCCGCACGCGTGCCCCTGTCCGCCGCGCAGCTCCGGCTCTGGTTCCTCAACCGGCTCGAAGGGCCCAGCGCCACGTACAACATTCCCGTGGTGACCCGACTGCACCGACCCGTCGATCCGGCCGTCCTGGCCGCAGCCCTGGCGGACGTCGCCGACCGGCACGAGGTGCTGCGGACCGTCTACCGGACGGCGGACGGCGAGCCGTACCAGCAGGTGTTGACCGGTGAGACGCCCGTCCTCCAGGAGGTCGGGGCCGACTGCCCGGACGCGGTGCGCGCGGCCGTCGACGCGGCCGCGGGGTACGTCTTCGACCTGGCCGCCGAGGTCCCCTTCCGGGCCTGGCTGGTGACGGACGGCGGCGGCGGGCAGACCATGGTGCTCCTCGTCCACCACATCGCGGGCGACGGCTGGTCGACGAACTGCCTCCTGGCCGACCTGGACACCGCCTACCGTGCCCGCGCCGAGGGCCGGGCTCCCGCGTGGGAGCCGCTGCCCGTCCAGTACACCGACTACACCCTCTGGCAGCACGAACTCCTCGACGGCGAGCACGGTGTCGCGGGCGAGCAACTGGCCCACTGGCGCCAGGCCCTGGACGGGCTGCCGCCGCTCCTCGCCCTGCCCACGGACCGGCCGCGCCCCGCCGAGAGCGACGGAGCCGGCGCCCTCACCGCCTTCGAGGTGAGTGCCGCCACCCACCGGGCCCTGCTGCGCGTCGCCCGGAGCAACGGCGCCACCCTCTTCATGGTCGTACAGGCCGCCCTCGCCGCCCTCCTCACCCGGCACGGCGCGGGCACCGACCTGGCGATCGGCACCACCGTCGCCGGCCGCGCGGACGACGCCCTGCACCCGCTCGTCGGCTTCTTCGTCAACACGCTGGTGCTGCGCACCGACACCTCGGGCGACCCCGACTTCACCGAACTGATGCGCCGGGTCCGCGAGTCCGGGCTCGCCGCCTACAGCCACCAGGACCTCCCCTTCGACCGCCTCGTCGAACACCTCAGCCCGCACCGCTCCGCCGCCCACGCCCCGCTCGTCCAGGTGATGCTGCAGGTGCACGCGGCGCCCACCG
>NZ_MWIG01000299.1:0-1873 GCF_002156145.1 Streptomyces sp. NRRL B-24572
CGCGCCGGCGGCCAGGCCGGCGCGGCGCAGTGCGTAGTTGCCGCTGTGGTCGACCCAGGTCGTGCCGAAGAAGCGGATCTCCTCCGGCTGCGGCCCGGCGCCGGTCTTGCTGGGGGTCTGCTCTTCGTCGCTCACAGGGTCGATTATCCCTGGAGCGAGGTGGAAGGGCTCAGCCGCCGCAGGGCGGTGCGACCATGGCGTCGCTGCCCGTGTGGACGTACGCGTCGGACACGTACTTGCCCGGCCCGATGTTGTCCCAGATGCTCGTCGTGCCGTACGGGCCGGTGATGGTCTCGCCGTACTTCACCTGGCAGTAGATCGACACCGTGGCGTCCAGGGGCAGGACCTGGACGATCGCGTACTGGGTGCCGGGGCCCGAGCGCACGTTGACCCGGTAGCCGGGCGCGACCGAGTAGGACGTGGCGGCGGAGGAGCTGCCGGCCGTGGCGAGCACCAGGCCCAGGGCGGCGGCCGCGCCGCCGACGGTGGTGAGCATTCTCCTGCGGAGCATCGTTTCCCTCATCCCCCGTCAGCCGCAGCGGGGAGCGACATAGCCGTCGCTGCCGGTGTGCACGTACGCGTCCGAGACGAACTCGTCGCTCGCGATGTTGTCCCAGAGATTCGTGGTGCCGTACGGGCCGGAGATCGATTCCCCCGGCGTCTGGCAGTAGATCGGCACGCTCGCACCCAGCGGGAGGGTGCGCACGATCCCGTACTTGGTGCCCGGGCCGGAGCGTACGTTGACGCGGTAACCGGGTGCGATCGGGTAACGCGCGACGCTCATGGTGACCACCTCGTCCGGTTCCGTGGCGGCGCTCGTCTCTTCAACAGTCATGACAGCCTCCCCCGTTGACAGCGGAATCACTCCGCTGAAATTCACTCTCTGCGACGCGCAGGCTAGCAAGCCCTTCCGACATCGCACGCACCATGGACTAGGCTCCGTGCGTCGCGCACGCGCGCGGACTCAACGGGGAATCACACGGGGGTGGGCGATGCCGCCGTTGCGCAGTACCGGTGCCGACCGGGAAGCAGAAGGACCTGAATACGCGGGCGAGTACCGCCTTCAGGCCTGTCTCGGCGCGGGCGGCATGGGGGTGGTTCACCTGGCCACCTCCCCTTCCGGACTGCGGCTCGCCGTCAAGGTCGTGCACGGACAGTACGCGGAGGACCCGGAGTTCAGGGCTCGCTTCCGCCAGGAGGTCGCGGCCGCGCGCCGGGTGAGCGGCGCCTTCACCGCGCCCGTCGTGGACGCCGACCCCGACGCCGTACGCCCCTGGATGGCGACGCTGTACGTCCCCGGCCCCACCCTCGCCGACCAGGTGAAGCGGAACGGGCCCCTCTCCCCCGCCGAGCTGCGCCGGCTGACCGCGGGGCTCGCTGAGGCCCTGCGCGACATCCACAGGGCCGGTGTGGTCCACCGGGACCTCAAGCCGAGCAACGTCCTGCTCACCGACACCGGACCGAAGGTCATCGACTTCGGCATCTCCCGGCCGGTGGACAGCGATCTGCACACGGAGACGGGGAAGTTGATCGGGTCGCCGCCCTTCATGGCGCCCGAGCAGTTCCAGCGTCCGCGTGAGGTCGGACCGGCGGCGGACGTGTTCGCCCTCGGGTCCGTCCTCGTGCACGCCGCGACCGGACACGGCCCGTTCGACTCCGACAGCCCCTACATCGTCGCGTACCAAGTCGTGCACGACGAGCCCGATCTGACGGGCGTTCCGGCCGACCTGGCCCCGCTCGTCGCACGCTGCCTCGCCAAGGAACCGGCGGAACGTCCGACTCCGGGCGAGATCATGACCGCGCTGCTGCCGCCCTCGTACGAGGCGGCGGCCTTCATACCGTCACAGCGGCGGTCCCCCGCCCCGTCCGCCCC
>NZ_MWIG01000003.1:0-10895 GCF_002156145.1 Streptomyces sp. NRRL B-24572
CCGCTCCTCGGAGCCACCGGCGCCCACGCCGCCGAGCAGGCCGCCCCGGCCGCCGCTCCCGCCCACGCCGTCGCCCAGGTGAAGGCCGCGCCCGCCGCCCAGCAGAAGGCCGCGCCGAAGACGTACTCCGTCGTCCGCGGCGACTACCTGTCGAAGATCGCCGCCGAGCACCACGTCGCCGGCGGCTGGCACAAGCTCTACGAGGACAACCGCCAGGTCGTCGGCGACGACCCCTCGCTGATCATGCCCGGCATGAAGCTCACTCTCGGCGCGAAGAGCACCGCCAAGACCGCGCACAAGAGCACGTGGAACTCCGGCAAGAACGGCGACGAGGCCCCCCGCGCCTCCCGCGGCAGCGAGCGCGCCCAGGCCCCGGCCGCCGCCGCTACCTCCTCCTCCTCGGCGTCCTCCTCGTCGGCCGGCACGACCTCCTCCTCCGGCTGGGTCGCCCCGATCGCCGGCGCCGGCATGTCGACCCCGTACCACCAGGCCGGCTCCATGTGGTCCTCCGGCTACCACACCGGTGTCGACTTCATCGCCTCCACCGGCACCCCCGTCCACGCGGTCGGCCCCGGCACCGTCTACTCCGCCGGCGACGGCGGCGCGTACGGCAACCAGGTCGTCATCCAGCACGCCGACGGCACCTTCTCGCAGTACGCCCACCTGTCCTCGATCTCCGTCTCCGCCGGCCAGACCGTCACCGGCGGCGAGCAGATCGGCCTCTCCGGCGCGACCGGCAACGTCACCGGCCCGCACCTGCACTTCGAGATGCGCACCGGCCCGGAGTACGGCTCCGACATCGACCCGCTGGCCGCGCTGCGGTCGCACGGCGTGAGCATCTGACATCACGTCAGTACGACTTCGTCATCCGGAAGTCCGGCACGCGAGTGCCGGGCTTCCGGCGTATTCCGGCTTGGTGGAATCTTTATCGGTGGCATATGTCACCAGGCGTCAACCCCTCCTTACGGTCGCGTAGGTCACACCCGAAGGGGAAAAATGTGCTCCTGTGGCAGACGATTCGAGATCAACAGACAAGAACGCATTCGGGTCGTACGCGGCGATCGGTGACAGCTTCACCGAGGGCGTCGGAGACCCCGGGCCCGACGGGACGTACGTCGGCTGGGCGGACCGCTTCGCGGTCCTGCTCGCCGACCAGCTGCCGGAGCACGACGACTTCCGCTACGCCAACCTGGCCGTACGCGGGCGCCTTCTCGACCAGATCGTGGCGGAACAGGTCCCCCGGGCGAAGGAACTCGCCCCCGACCTGGTGACCTTCTGCGCGGGCGGCAACGACATCATCCGCCCCGGGACGGACCCGGACGACGTGGCCGAGCGCTTCGAGCGCGCCGTCGCCGACCTCACCTCCGCCGTCGGCACCGTCATGGTGACCACCGGCTTCGACACCCGCGGCGTGACGCTCCTCAAGCACCTGCGCGGCAAGATCGCCACCTACAACGGGCACGTCCGGGCCATCGCGGACCGCTACGACTGCCCGGTCCTCGACCTGTGGTCGCTGAAGTCCGTACAGGACCGGCGCGCCTGGGACGACGACCGGCTGCACCTCTCGCCCGAGGGCCACACCCGCGTCGCCCTGCGCGCCGCCCAGGTCCTCGGCATGCCGGTGCCCGCCGACCCGGACCAGGCCTGGCCGCCGGTCCCGCCGCGCGGCACCCTCGAAGTGCGCCGCGACGACATCCACTGGGCCCGGGAGTACCTGGTGCCCTGGATCGGGCGCCGGCTGCGCGGCGAGAGCTCCGGCGACCACGTCGAGGCCAAGCGCCCCGACCTCATGCCCCTGTAGCAGGCGGCACGGCGGCGGGGATCCGCTCCAGGACCCCGCCGGCGAACACGTCGTACAGCGGCAGCGTCTCCAGGTGGACGTAGCCGATGTGGCAGTCGCAGACGGCGAGGGGGCAGGCGCGGGGACGCAGGGCGGCACGGTACGAGCCGTCGTACAGGTTCCCGAGCTCGGCCCTGACGAAGTGGCAGCGCCGCACCGTCCCCTCGCCGTCCACCGAGATCACCGACTCCCCGGTGCGGCAGGGCAGCCCCGCCGAGCGGTGCGGATGCCGGCTGTACGGGAAGAGCGGGTCGAGCTCCGTCCAGCCCTCGGCCTCCGCGTCGGTGTACGTGTGCCCCTCGGCCGCGTTCACCCAGAGGTAGACGTGCGGCGGCAGCGCGGCCCGCAGCCGGCGGGCGTCCTCCCGGTGCTCGGGAAGACCGACCACACCGACGCTGTACCGGACGTTTCGACGGGTGAGCTCCCGGCACTTCCCGAGGAACCGCTCGTACGGCGTCTGCCCCGGGTGGTACGTGCACCAGAGCGCCACGCTCTCCGGGTCCGCCTCGGCCAGCCACTCCGTCCGGCAGCTCAGATTGGTCTGGATCGCCACCCGCTCCACGTGCGGCAGCCGCGACAGCTCGACCAGCGCCCGCCGGTACCAGGAGCGCACCAGGCCCTCGCCCCACGGGGTGAACAGGATCCGCAGCCGGTCCCCGGTCTGCGCGGCGGCCCAGCCGGTGAACCGTTCGAGCGCCGCCCGGTCCGCGCGCAGCTGCTCCCGGCTGTCCCGGCGCTTGGCGAAGGGACAGTACGGGCAGTCGAAGTCGCAGGAGGAGAGCGGGCCCCGGTAGAGCACGGTGAGATCCACGGTCGCCGCCTACCTCGCCTCGTACGCGGCCATCGCGGCCCGTACGGCGGGGGAGAAGAGCTCGGGGCCGAGCCCGTCCGAGTGCGCGAGCCCCTCGGGCGAAAGCCGCAGCAGCCCCGCCGGGGCGTCCGCGGCCAGCCACCCGTACTCCTCGAACCGGGCGAGCTCCGGACCGAAGTCCGCGAACGGCGAGGACCCGAACCGCTCCTCGTACCCGGCGAGCGGCATGCCCTCGGCCTGGAGCAGCGACTGGAGGAGATGACGGCGACGGGCCTCGTCCCCGTGCACCGCCCGGCCCACCTCGGCGCGCGAGAAGTCCTCCGTCTCCGTGTACGCGTCGATGATCGAGCGGATCTCCCGCATGTCGACGGCGTAGTCGAAGGAGTAGTGCAGGGCCGCGGTGTACGAGCGGGCCCCGCAGCCCAGGCCGATCATGCCGTCCGTCTGGCAGGCGTAGTCGTCCGGCCCGGCGGGACCGGCGTCCGTGCGGCGGAACATCCGCATCGACACCTGCTCGTAGCCGTGCGCGAGGAGGTGGTCCCGGCCGTACCGGTAGAGGCGCAGCCGCCGCTCGTCCCACTCCCGGTCGGCGGCCGCCGGGTCCTGGAGCCGGCCGAGACCGGTGAGCGGGCGCACGTACAGCGGATAGAGGTACAGCTCCTCGGGCCGCCAGGCGAGCGCGGCGTCCAGCGAGACCCGCCAGGACCGCTCCGTCTGCCCGTCGATGCCGTAGATCAGGTCGATGTTGAGGACCGGAACCTCCGTGTCCCGGATCCGGCCGAGCGCCGCCTCGACGTCCGCGCGGTGCTGCGGCCGTACCGCCGCCCTCGCCTCGGCCTCCACGAAGCTCTGCACGCCGATGCTGAGCCGGGTCGCGCCCCGCTCGGCGAGGACGGCGAGCCGGTCGGCGGTCGCGGTCGCCGGAGAGGTCTCCACGGAGAGCGGCACCGCCCGCAGGTCCACGCCCATCCGCTTCTCGGCGATGTCGCAGAGCCGCTCCAGCTCGGCGGCGGTGAGGAACGTGGGCGTCCCGCCGCCGAACGCGGCGGTGGCGAAGCGCACCGGCGCCGCGTCCCCGAGGGCCTCGCGGACGGCGGCGGCCTGGCGGTCGAGGGCGTCGAGGTAGCGGGTGGTCAGCTCGTCCGGGGCGCCGATCCGGGTGAAGAGGTTGCAGAAGCCGCAGCGGACCTCGCAGAACGGTATGTGCGCGTACAGGGAGAGCGCGTCCTTCGGCTCCCCGGCCCAGAGCGCGGCCAGCTCCGGGCGCTCGGGGAGCGCGCGGTACGCCGTCTTGTGCGGGTAGGCGTAGACGTAGCTCCGGTACGGGCGGGGGGCGGGGGTCATGCCGTGGCCTCGCCTTCGGGGCCCGGGAGTTCCGGAAGTCCCGGCATTTCTGGCAGTTCCTGCAGCTCCGGCAGTCCTGGTGGTCCCGGCAGTTCCGGTAGGACGAACTGCGCGTACGGCACGGTCCACACGACGTCGTGGCCGAGCCGGTGACCGGTGAAGCCGTCCTCCCCGTAGGCGGTGCCGTGGTCGGAGCAGACGATCGCGAAACAGGGGCGGCGGCTGCTCATCGCGGCGAAGAGCCGCCCGATGTGCCGGTCGACGTACTCCAGGGCGGCCGCGTGGCTCTCCCGGGAGTCGCCGGCCTCGCGGGTCGCCCCCGGCAGGTGGAACCAGTTGGGCTGGTGCAGCGCGGACACATTGACGAAGAGGAAGAGCCGCTCCTCCGGGCGGAGCCCGGCGACGACCTCCTCGGCGCATGCGACCTGGGACTCGAAGGAGGACGGGGAGGCGACGCCGAAGGCCGGCTCCCAGTGGCTCTCCTGGAACAGACCGGGGAGCACGGAGCCGAGCGGCGGCTGCTTGTTGAAGAAGCCGACACCGCCGACGCAGACCGTCCGGTAGCCCTCGTGCGCGAGGGCGGAGACGAAGTCGGGGGTGTCGTGGACCCAGGTGCCGTCGGCGGTCGACTCGCTGCCCGCGAAACGGGCCGCGAACAGCCGGGGATGGGGCCCCTGCGAGGCGGGGGTCGGCAGGAAGCCGGCGAAGATCGCCTGGTGGGAGGCGTACGTGAAGCTCCCGGGCGCGTGCCGCCGCTCCCAGACGCCGCCGGGGAGGTGACGGGCCAGGTTCGGGATGCGGCCCTCGGCCGCGAGCTCGGCCGCCACGTCGTACCGGAGGGTGTCGAGGGTGACCAGGAGCAGGTCGTGGCTGCCGACGATCGCGTTCATGTCGGGCTGGTTCACGTGGTGCTCGTTCCTGTGGTGGTGCGGGTTGTGCCGGTTGGGCGGGCGATGCCGGTGGTGCGGATGGCGCGGGTGGTGTCGCGGGTACGGGCTGCGCCATGGCCGCTCCCGAACTGCGCGGCCACCTGCGCACCGTACGTGTCGAGCCCCTCGGCGCCGCTGCCGGGCAGGCCCGTCAGCCCGGGCAGCAGATCGCCGAAGGCGTTCACCTCGCCCACGGCGAAGCGGCGCCAGCCGCTCGCGGGCAGCAGGTCGACGCCCACGCACCGGGTGCCGGGGAAGGCGGCGGCGGCCCGCTCGCACACCCCGAGGGCGTCCGCCCAGCGGCCCCCGGCCGCGGCGATCGCCGCCCGTGCGGCGTCCAGATCGCCCCGGGAGCCGCCCAGGTGCAGATTGGTCATGGGGGAGCGGCTGGTGCGGAGCACGGCGTGGGTGG
This sequence comes from Streptomyces sp. NRRL B-24572, assembly GCF_002156145.1. NCBI lineage: Bacteria > Bacillati > Actinomycetota > Actinomycetes > Kitasatosporales > Streptomycetaceae > Streptomyces > Streptomyces sp. NRRL B-24572. The sequence continues at coordinate 5,337 of NZ_MWIG01000003.1, forward strand.
CGCGCCCGTCGATCACGACCACCCGCAGATCGGCGGCCCGGCCGTCCTGGGTGGCCTTCGGCAGCCAGCGCTCGACGTGCAGGCCGTCGGGGGCGAGGGCGTCCACGATCGCGGCGACCTCGCGCTCGCTCGTGTAGCGCCGTACCCGCAGGGAGTTGAAGAGCCGCCCGTCGGCTGCGCGCTCCACCGAGGTGGTGGCCTGGACCCGGCCCGCGCCGTTCGTCTCCAGCGCGAGCACCCCCGAGGCGGAGGAGCCGTGCGCGAGCTTCACGAACACCCGGCGCATGCCGCTCTCGGCGGTCAGCGCCCTGACGTCCGCCCAGCCACGCACCGCCGGGGCGTCGGGTCCCGAGGTCGGCGACTCGGGCACCGGGACCCCGGCCGTCCTCAGCCGGCCGTGGCCCAGCCTCTTGTCGAACAGGACCGCGAGCTCGGCGGGGTCGTCGACGAGGACGGAGCCCGCCTCCGCGACGGAGCGGGCGAGCCCCGCCACGGCCGCGGTGAACCCTTCGTACCAGCGGCCGGTGCCCTCGACCCGGGCCGGATCGTCGACCCCGCGCAGCAGCCGGTCGGCCTCGGGATCCTCGCCGGGAGAGTCCAGACGTACGGTCTCGCCCGCGGCGAACCGCGCCCGGCCCCCGAGCACGTCCGGCCAGGACACCGCCCGCGCCCCGGGCAGCCCGGCGGCCCGCAGCGCGTCCTGGAAGAACGCGACGCGGCGGCCCGCCGGATCGCCGACGACCACGAGGCGCGGCCGTCGGCTGGCCGGCGAATCCCCGACGGCCATGAGGCCCGGTCGTCGGCGATCCGGCGAATCCCCGACGGCCACGAGGCGCGGGCCGGAGGTCATTCGGCGACCGCGACGTAGCGCCAGACGTCCCCGTCGCCGTCGTCCTCCGCGACCTGGGCGTCACCGAGGTCGACGGTCACGCCGTGCGGGACGAGCGCGGCGCGGACGCGCTCGCACATCGCCTCCGACAGGTAGTGGTGGGAGAGGTCGAGGTGGGTGAGGTGGGTCAGCGGCTGCCCGTCGAGGAGGGCCGCCGCGCCCTCGTCGGTGAGCACGCCCATGGACAGGTCGAGCCGCTCGATCCGGGCGACGACGGGTGCGCCCGCGACGGCGGCGGCCACGGCGTCCTGGATGACGCTGTCGCACAGGCCCAGGTCGCGCAGGGCGGGGAACGCCGTGCCGGCGAGCAGCGGCGCCAGGTCGTCGGTGGTGCTGTCGCCGCCGTACTCGTCGGTGCCGAGCCAGAGTTCCAGCTTCTCCAGAGCGGGCAGGTCGCTGCCGACGATGCCGCGCACCACGGCGGCGGGAAGCCCGCCGGTCTGGACGACCAGGGTCCGCAGACCGGTGTGCCGGATCGACGGGAAGGCCAGCTCCGTGCCACCGCGCACCCCGAACTCCGTCAGGGCCGGGTAGGCGGCGAGGAGCGGCGTCACGTCGGACTGGATGATCCACGAGATCTCGCAGTCCTCGCCGGTCATGTCGCCGAGGAAGACCGCCTCCAGGGCCGTCAGCCGGTCGTTGGCGCCGATCAGCGCGGTGACGATGTCGGCGGACGAGTTCTCGTAGGCCTCGTCCCAGCCGCCGACGACCAGCGCGCGCACCCGTCCCGTGTCGACCGTCTTCAGGAACCGCTCGAACTGCGGCCCCCACAGCTCGTCGCCGGGGTCGGAGTACGTCGGGGCGGAGATCCGCCAGGCGACCGTGTCCGTCGCGGGCAGCTCGACCTGCGCGTCCGGGCCCGGGAAGTCGAACACGGGCAGTCCGTGGAATTCCTGCAGGTGGGTGCCAACGGTCATGACGGCGCTCCAGACAACGTGCGAGGTGGGTCGGCTGATGGAGAGAGTTCTACCAAGCGGCGCCGACAACACCCCTCGCCGGGTGGCCTCCGGACCGGTTGTCAGTGCCGGGCTCTAGCGTCGTTCCCGTGTTCGGCCGCTTGTGCCGGACGGGGAGGGGAGAGCCATGTACCGGCAGGGAGACGTGCTGATCGCGCCCGTCGCGGAGGCGGCCGTTCCGGAGCGCGTGAAGGAGGCGGCGGGGGAGCCGAGGGACGCCCGGGGCCGCTTGGTCCTCGCCCTCGGCGAGGTCACCGGACACGCCCACGCGATCCCCGGCCCGGGCAGGCTCGTGCGGGAGCCGGGGCCCTTCGGCCCGCTCCTGCTCGAACTGCCCGAGGGCGGGCGGGTGGTGCACGAGGAGCACGCGCCGATACCGCTGCCCAAGGGCTGGTACCGGGTGGTGCGGCAGCGGGAGTACGTGCCCGGGGCGTACCGGATCGTCGCGGACTGATGTCCGCCGGAGAGACAGCGAAGGACATGGGGGACACCGAGATGAACCGCACCACCGCGGCGGACAGGTGGCGGGCCGTCGCCGCCGCCACCGGACCCGCCGATCGCGCCGCCGCCGAGGCCGGAGTCCGGTCTGCCTACCGCTCGGCCGGCCTCGCCCCGCCGGAGCGCGTCCTCTGGGCGGACTCGCCGCTCGCGGCCGTCACGCTCCTCCGGGGCCTGACGCACGCGGGCCGTTCGGTACGGGACGAGGTGCGCACCCGGCCGTGGGCCGAGGAGCGCCGCCGGCTCCACGACGCGCTCGGCCCGGCGGGCTGGGCGGCCCACTGGCAGGCGACCGGCGCCCGGCTCTGGGACCTGACGCGGAGCCTCGCGGACCGGATACGGGCCGGGGTGACGGAAGCGGCGGGCGCCGACGCGGCCGAGGTGCGGCTGCTCCTCCTCGACGCCGTGCTCGGCCAGCACGACGCGGCCTGGCTCGCCGCCTTCGACGGGAACGGCGACCGGCTCGCGGGACTCGCCACCGTCGCCGAGCACGCCGGCTGGTGGTGGCCGTACGAGAACGCCGTCGTGATCTGCGAGCGCCCGGTCGAACTCCACCGGGACGAGGCGGGCCGGCTCGACCGGGGCGACGGCCCCGCGCTCGCCTTCGCCGACGGGTTCGCCCTCCACGCCTGGCGGGGCATGCCGGTGCCCGCCGAGTTCCTCGCCGGTCTCGCCGACCTCACCCCCGAGCGGATACGCGAGGAGGAGAACGCCGAACTGCGGCGCGTGATGCTGGAGTACTACGGCTACGACCGCTATCTCGCCGCGTCCGGTGCCCGGCACCAGCACCGCGACGAGACGGGCGTCCTCTGGCGGATCGAACTCGCCGACGACGAGGACGTGGTGATGGTCGAGGTCGTCAACTCCACGCCCGAGCCGGACGGCACCCACCGCACGTACTGGCTGCGGGTGCCGCCCACGACCCGGACCGCGCGGGAGGGCGTCGCCTGGACCTTCGGGCTCCGGCCCGAGGCGTACGAGCCGCTCGTCCAGACCTAGGGTCCTGGGCGGGCACGGTTGGTGCGGAGAGGTGAAGGGCGCCGTCGGTCAGGAGTGGCGCGCGGGAGGCGGCGGCGCCGGGTGCTGGGATGTGCCCGCCGGAGCCCCGGCACCCACACCCGAAGGGACCGCCTGTGACGATCCGCCGGCCCAGCGCCGCCCGCACCTCCCGTCTGCTCGCCGCCACCGCCGTGCTCGGCGGCCTCCTCGCCGGCACCGCGGCCCCCGCCCTGGCCGTCGCGCCCGAGCGGACCGCCCTCCGTGCCACCGCCCTGAGGGCAGCCCCGGACACGGCCACGGTCACCGTCACGGGCAACGGCCGCGCGTCCGCCGCACCCGACCTGGCGATCCTGTCCGCCGGGGTCGAGGCCACCCGCCCGACGGCGAAGGAGGCGATGGCGGCGCAGACCACCGCGGCCGAGGCGCTGCTCGACGTGCTGCACAAGCAGGGGATCGCCGACCGGGACATCCGCACCGACAGCCTCGCGCTGGCCCCCGTCTACACCCAGAACACCAGCGGGGACAGCAAGGTGACCGGCTATCAGGCGGGACAGTCGTTCTCCGTGAAGGTCCGCGACATCGACAGGACCGGCCAGGTCGTCGGGGCCGTCAACGAAGCCATCGGGAACGTGGGCCGGATCAACGGGGTCGTCTTCGACGTCGCCGACCCGTCGGCGCTGCGGGCGAAGGCCCGCGAGGCCGCCTACCGGGACGCCTACGACAAGGCCTCGCAGCACGCCCAGCTGAGCGGTCACCGGCTCGGCCGGCTCGTCTCGCTGAGCGAGGGCGAGTCCGTACGCCCCGGCCCCGGCGCCGCCCCCGCCGTCCCCGCGGACGAGCCGAGCGTCCCGCTGGCGCCCGGCGAGATCGAGGAGCAGGTCACCGTCTCGGCGGTCTACGAGCTGATCTGACGCTCTCGAGGCCGCCCGGTCGCCGAGCCCTGCCCCGCGCGCCGGGGAACAGCAGGCCGGTAGGGAGCAGCCGGGAACAGGACGTGCGGCCGGGCCGACTACGGCCGCCCGCCCGACCGGCCACGGGGCCGACCCGCGTCCGGACCGGCTACGGCTGCCGGTACGGACGCGGGCCGGCCCCGTCCTCGGACCACGACTACTCCGGTTCTGCCGGGTCCTCCGGCCTCGCCGGGTCCTCCGGTTCTGCCGGGTCCTCTGGCCTTGCCAGGTCCCCCGGTCCTGCCGGGTCCTCCGCCCCCGCCGGTTCGGCCGGAGCTCCCACCGGCAGGTTCAGTTCCCGGGCGAGGGCCGCGTCCGCCCAGCGCAGCATCGTGGTGCGCGGGAGGGCGCCGGTGTAGGACGTCGTCTGGACGGCGAGGCCGTCGAGGAAGGCGGTGAGCCGCCAGGCCGCCCCGGCCGGATCCGCGCAGCGGAACTCCCCGGCGGCGGTCCCCTCCTCGATCACCCGGGTCAGCGCAGCCTTCCACTCCTGGTCGAGGGAGGCGGCGACCCGGCGCAGTTCCGGATCGCGCAGGGAGGCCGCCCAGCCCTCGATCCACAGCCGCCAGCCCTTGGCCTGGCCGGTCGGGGCGTACCAGCGCACCGCGGCCCGCAGCCGTCGCACCGCCGTGGAGCGCCGCCCGAGCAACCGGCGCAGCTGGGCGAGGTCGCCCTCGGCCGCGTGGGTGAAGGCCGCGGCGACCAGCTGTTCCTTCGAGGAGAAGTGGTAGAGCACGAGCGCGTTGCTCACGCCGAGGGCGGCGGCCACGTCGGAGATCCGGACGGCCGCGACGCCGCGTGCCTCGATCTGCTCGACGGCGGCCCTCAGCAGTTCGTCCCGCCGCTCGGCCACGCTCAACCGCACTCTCGCCACGCTGTGCAGCCTACACAGCACATGACAAGGGCATGATCGTCAACGGTTTCGGCGCGTGGCCGGTCCGGCACCGACCGTGGTGCCCGACGATCACCGGCAGCAGCTCGTCCGCCACCACCAGGCGTCGGTGCACGAGTCCACGACCACGTCCGGAAGGGCGGTCGCCGCGCCCATGGTGTCGAGGCACCGTACGGACGCCCGGATCCGGCGTACTCCCGTCCGCCCGGCCGTCTCCGCCGCGGGCCGCTCATAATGGAACGACCCCCAGAGATCAGGAGGTCCTGTGACCGGTACCGGCTCCGACCGTTCGCCGCGGGCCCGGCTGCGCGCGCTGCGCCCCGAGTCCTTCGGCGCGGAACCCACGGGCGAGCGTCTCGCCCGTGGGTTCCGCGC
>NZ_MWIG01000030.1:0-25766 GCF_002156145.1 Streptomyces sp. NRRL B-24572
TGGCACCGGGGACGCGGGCCACGGCCCGGGCGACGGTCGGCCCGCGCGAGCGGGCGCCGCATAATCGGTCGACATTCCTGATCCCGATAGGGTTGTCTGGGAGGCATGCCGGAACTGCGAACCGATCGTCTTCTGCTCCGTCGCTGGCGGGAGTCCGACCTCGAACCGTGGGCGGCCATGAACGCCGACCCCGAAGTCAGGGAGTACCTCGGGGACCTGCAGACGCGGGAGCAGAGCGATGCCGTCGCGGCCCTCATGCAGGCCGAGTTCGACGAGCGGGGCTTCGGATGGTGGGCGCTCGAGAAGCGGGCGACCGGTGAGTTCGTCGGCCGTGCCGGCCTGGACGTGGTGGACGGGACGATGCCCTTCACGGGGGTGGACGTCGGGTGGCGGTTGACGCGTTCGGCGTGGGGGCACGGCTACGCCACCGAGGCCGCCCTGGCCTGCCTGGCCTTCGGTTTCGAGGTCCTCGGACTGCCGGAGATCCTGGCGTCGACGACCGTCGGCAACCTTCGTTCCCAGGCGGTGATGCGCAGGATCGGCATGACCCACGATCCGGCGGACGACTTCGAGGACCCGAGCGTCCCCGAAGGACCGTTGCGCCGGTGTGTGCTGTACCGGACCCCGGCGGCGATGCGCAAGGCCTACCGGGTCACTTGACGACGGTCTGCAGGGCGAGGACCTCCTGGGTCTCCTCCCAGACGAGGTAGACGTTGACCCTCCCCGCGCCGCCCGCCACGTCCGCGGGGACGGAGAACGAGATCTTGGCGGACTGGCCGCACACCGGGCTGCTGCTCCTGGTGTCGAGGTAGACGCCGTTCGCGGTGAACGTGTCGACGAGGGTCCTCCGGCAGGAGGTCGAGCTCACGGACTTCTGCTCCCCCTCGATGCCCACCGCCCGGTTGTACCAGGTGATGGTGCCCTTGGTGTACGTCTGCCCGTAAGGGACGTCGAAGTCGCTGGTGGGGTAGGTGGAAGCGGCGGCGGGGGTCGCCGTGGGCAGGGCGAAGAGCAGTCCGGCCGTCAGACTCGCGGCGCCGAGCGTGGCGATGGCCTTCGTGGGCATGTCGTCTCCCGAGGTGTCGTCGCTGAACCGCCGTCCGACGGGCGGTCGGCGCGGCCCAGTCTCCCGGGAGAGCCGGGCCGGGTCCACAGGGCCTCCGGAGCCGGTGGTGCCGCCGCCCCTCAGGTCCCGGCGGTCGCGGTCCGCGCGATGCGTTCGAGGGTGGTGCGCATGCCGGCCCGGTTGAGGGCGACCCGGCGCTCGGGGTTCGTCCCGGCGAAGACCGTTCCCAGCAGGTCGGCGGCCTTGGCCCGGTGCCCGCCGGTCCGCAGGTCCTCCCAGAACTCGGTGAGACGGGTGCCCGAGCCCTCCGGTTCGAACCGGTAGCCCCAGCGGGCGATCGGCAGCCCGAAGACGCTGATGTCGAAGACGAACTCGCTGTCCGGACTCATCCGGGTCACCCGTCCCTGGGTCGGCCAGAGGAACGGCCCGCGCCGGTTGAACCCGATGAACCGGCTACCGGCCCGCGCCGGAGGCCGAAGCACCCATACGGACCGGCACTCCGGGCTCCAGCGCCCCATGTTCCTGAGGTCCGACACCAACCGGTAGACGGCCGCCGGCGGCGCGTCGACGACCGTGCTCTCCTCCAGGCTCCACTGCCGATCCATGGCCCGCTCCCTCGCACCGTGTGGGACTGCCGCCCACTTCCTACTCGCGGGTACGTTAGCGGGCGCGTGGGCCGCCTGTCTCCGGGGTTGGGACTCAGTCCTCGACGTCCTGCGGGTACCAGCGCAGTTCGACCGTGTTGCCGTCGGGGTCCTTCACGTAGACCGACTGGGCCGAGCCGCGTGCGCCCCAGCGCGGGACGGGGCCCTCCAGGACGTCGAACGTGCCGGAGTCGATGACCTCCTGCCAGTCGAGGGGGTCCACGACCAGGCAGATGTGGTCGACGTTGGACTCGCCCCTGGGGCGGGAGAAGAGGTCGATGACGGTGTTCTCGTTTATCCGCACGGACGGGAACGACACCTTGCCGGCCCGCCACTCCTCGACCCGCTCGGGCGCGAGGCCCAGGGCGCCGGTGTAGAACTCGAGGGCCTTGTCGACGTCGGTCACATTGAGCACGAGGTGGTCGAAGGCTTTGACTCGCATGATGGGTACATCACCTTTCCGGGGTCGGGTCTCGACTTGATGATCATGGTCACCGAGAAGGCCCTGATCAAGAGCCCCGGCCGACCCTGATCCGGACGGAACGGCTCCGGCGCCTGTTTCCCCGGCCGCCCGCCTCGTGTGGGGCGACAGCGCTCTGATGCTCGCTGACGCATGGTCTCACTGAACGGGGGCGCAGTGACAGAGGGGGCACGGGCGGGCGATGTCGTCGGCGGCCGCTGCCAGGATGAGCCGCTCGACGGCGACGGTGTCTACGGCGTCTCCGGCCTCTTCGGCAAACCGTGTCCCCGCCAGGAACCGATGAAGGCGGTGTGGGCCCCGCCGAACTGGTGGTGCACGGAGGAGAAGTGACCCCAGGGGAACCCGACACCACGTCAGATGTGCAGTTCGGAAGGGAACCCGGTCCAGCGCAGCTCGGCGGGGAGGTGGCCCGTGTCGTTGAAGAAGAGGACGGCCGGGGCCCGGCCGGGCGCGTAGCGCAGGACGGTCAGCGCGGCGTTGGCCTGGTTGATGCCCATCCAGCGCCCCTTCGGCGCGTCGAGGGCCTCCCGGACGAGCCAGGCGATCAGGAAGTTGTGCGTGACGACGAGCTCGTGACGCGGCTGATCGCCGTCGACGGGGCCGGTGAAGCGAGCGACGGCCTCCGCGGCAAGACCGGGGCCGTGTTCGCGCTCCTCCGCAGGGAACCGGGCCAGGAACCCGAGCATGGCGTCGGCCGACTCCGTCGGCAGCTCCTCGCGGCGCGGCACGTACGGGACGTAGTCGCCGGCCGCCGGGGACATCCGCAGGGGAACCCCGTCGAGCTGTTCGTGGACGAGCCGAGCCGTCTGCTCCGCGCGCGCGAGCGGGCCGTGGTGGATCGCCGTGAGCGGCGCCTTCCGGAGCCGCTCTCCGAGCAGAACGGCCTGGCGGCGGCCGCTGTCGGTCAACGTGCTCTCGTCCTCGGACGCTTCACCGTGGCGCGCCAGGTACAGGTAGCGGGCGGCGGTTCCCGTCATGCTCGGCTCCTTCGACAGGTTCGTGATCTTGCGAACGTCGGGAGGGACGTGCTTCGACACTGTGCGGTTCCCCCTGGATCCTCGGTCGGCTCGTCGCTTAACGTCCGGAGTGAAACGTGATCAGATGATGGTCAGTGGATTGCGAGCGGCTTCGAGGGGTGCTGTGGATCTCGGCTCTGTGTTCATCGCGGTGGCAGGTGTGGCAGGCACATTGGGCGGCTCGTTGCTCACCCAACGCGCCTCCGAACGGGCGAAGCGCCGGGAGATAGAGCTGGTCCGGGAGCACGAGGAGGGCAGCGAGAACCTGGCTCTCCGACGCACCAGTTATGTGGAGCTCAATCGGGACGCACGTCAGTTCACCACGGCGCTCAGCCAGTTCCTGCACGTCATGCAGGAACGGAGGGTCGAAGAGGCCGACCGCGCGGAGCTCGACGAGGCGAAAAGAACCCACCGAGACACGTACTCCCAAGCGCAGCTGATCGTCCCCGACGACGTGCTCGCCTGCGCGAGTGCGGTCAACAAGGCCCTGAACAGGGTGTACGGCCAGGTCAAACGCCTCGATCGGGAAGAGCCCAAACCCGGGGAGACGATCGCCACCGCCTTCGGCGCCCAGGCGGAGGTCTGGGAACTGCTGAAGAACCTGAGGACCTTGATGCGCCGGGACCTCGGGGTGGCCTCCGTGAGTGACGACGCGTCGGTGCGTCTCCCCACGCAACTGGCCGATCCTCGCATCTGACGTCAGTGCGCCCGGCGGCGCGCTTCTCCTCGACCCTCGACGACGAGAGCGGAAAGGCCCGGGGCCCGTTGCGCGGCACTGCCCCGGGGCCGACACGAAGGGACCAGGCCACGGTGACAGACCGTCATTCTCCCGCTTCGCCGACCGTGGTGCGGCTCACGGACTATACGAAGAGCGACCAGATCGAGATCCTCGGCGACAGCGCCGATCCCTTCGGCGTGGCGGACGCCGGACTGACCTGGCTGCCCAAGAAGGAGCATTTCGGCATCAGGCGGAACGGCCGCCTGGTCGCGCACGCCGGTCTGCTGCGACTCCCCCTGTCGATCGACGGTGTCGGGACACAGGTGGTGGGTGTCGGCGGCGTGGCCGTCGCCCCCGACCTGCGGGGGCACGGACTGGCGCGGGCGGTCGTGTCGGCGGCCCTGGACCACGCGCGGGAGATGGGGCCACGGTACGGGCTTCTCTTCTGCCGCCCACCGCTCGTCCCGCTCTACCGGCGACTCGGCTGGCGGACCGTCGAGCAGGACGTCCACGTCGAACAACCCGAGGGGCCCGTGATCATGCCGCTGCGGACGATGTGGACGCCACTGCGCGAGGACGCGAGTTGGCCGCCGGGAGAGGTCCGCCTGCTCTCGCTCCCCATGTGATCGCCACTCAGTCCTCACGGACCCCCGTTCTCGCCGGCCTGCGCAGCAGGTACGTGGCGGCCGAGGCGACCAGGAGCAGCATGCAGCCGGTGAACACCAGGCCCGCCTGTTCCAGGCCGAGCGGTTCGGACAGGAGGCCGACTCCGATGACCGGGATCGAGATGCCCGTGTAGGCGACCACGAACAGGGTCGAGATCACCGCCGCGCGCTGCTCCACCGGCGCGGCCGCGGCGACGGCGGACAGGGCCGCGCGGAAGGAGAGGCCCTGGCCGGCTCCGCCGACGACGGCGGCGAGGACCACGAGGGCGAGGAGTTCCGCGGAGAGCGCCCCCGCCAGGAAGGCCAGGCCGGCGAGGAGCACGGCGCAGCCCAGCGGCAGGGACCGGGACACTCCGAAGCGGCCGACGGCGAGTTGTCCGGCGGTGGAGGCGAAGAAGGCCAGCGCGACGATCAGACCGCTCACCGCGTGGTTGTCCACGTCCAGGTAGCGGGCCAGGAAGGCGGGGCTGACCGAGGTGAACACCCCGAACAGGGCGAACCCCGCGAAGGAGGCGATCGCCGCCGGCACGAACACCGGACGGACCTGCGCGGGCAGGGCCGGCCGTTGCGGCCGTACGGCGGTCAGGGGCCGCGGCTCCCGCACGGTCTCCGGCAGCCGCAGGAGGACGACGGCGGCCACGGACACCAGGGCGAGGTGCACGGCGAACGGGAGCAGCAGCGGCTCGGGGGCGTACTCCGCGAGCAGGCCCGCGAGCAGGGGACCGCAGCCGAGCCCGCCCATGTTGGCGGCCGTCGCCACGAGCGTCGCCCGGGACTGGCCGCCGGGCGGGGCGAGGTCCATGACGTACGCGGTGGCGGCCCCCGTGAACAGGCCGGCCGACAGGCCCGAGAGCAGCCGGCCCGCGTACAGCCATCCCAGTCCGTCGGCGGCCAGGAAGCAGATCGCGCTCGCCGCCGCGAACCCGAGTCCCCACAGCAGCGTCGGCCGTCTGCCGACCGTGTCCGAGGCGTTGCCCGCGAGGAGCAGGACGCCGATGACCCCGAACGCGTACACGGCGTACACGACGGTCACCGTCAGCTCGGAGAAGCCGAACTTCTCCTGGTAGAGGGGGTAGAGCGGCGTCGGCAGCGTGGTGCCGGTCATCCCCACGACGAACACGGCCCCCGCGAGCAGACACCGGAGCCACCCTTGACGATCACCCACCATGCCGCCGACCGTATCCCCGCCGCCCGTCTCCGCCCGGCGGCGCGACGCCCGCCGGCGGGTCGTCGACCGTGTGGCCCAAGGGGCCTCCCGCAGGAGGCGTTCGCCGCCTTCCGGGGCAGACTGTGCGCATGCACGGATGGACCCGATCGGGCACTGAACCCGGCCCCGCCCTGTACGGACGCCTGCGCGTCGAGACCGAAGACCTCGCACCGGCGCGCTGGCTCGACGAACGCCACCCCGGTCACGGCGACTTCGGCACCGTCGCCGGTGTCGCCGCCCCCGGTTTCCCGGCGTACGCGCGCGTACTGCACCCCGCGGGTCTCGACGAGGTCCCGGTCCGCTGGGACACCGTCGCCGCCGCCTACGGGCGGCGGGTCGAGGCGCTGACGAACTGGCACGAGGTGATCGGCGCGGAGCGATTCTACCAGAACCTGGGGGAGTACGGCCTGCCCGGCGTATGGGACGAGCACCCCGGCGAAGGCCCCACGCCCGGCGGTGTCGCGCGCGCCATGATCCCCGTCCTCGCGCGGCACACGACCACGCCGGAGCGGTGCTGGTTCGGGCTGTGGGAGGGGTACGGACGCTGGGACTGGCACGGGGTACCCACCTTTCCGACGCCCGAGAGGGACGAGATCCTGCTGTCCGGGACGCTGGCCGACGTCGTGTCCCCCGAACTCCTGGACGAGTTCGCCGAGCTCCCCGACCTGTGGTGGCCGCAGGACCGCGCCTGGTGCGTGGGCGGCGACGTCGACCTGGTGAGCACGTACGTCTGCGGATCCGAGGAACTGATCGCCGACCTGCTCGCCACGCCCGGCCTCGAGACCCACCGGGTCACGGCGACCGACAGGGTCGGCTGATGCCGACCGGACGACGCGGATCGCGGCGACCGGGTACGGAGGGGCTGCTCCTGCGCACGGGACGCGCCACGCTCGTGCGGTCGCTCTACCTGCTCACCGCCCCGGTGACCGCCGCGGCCGGACTCCTGCCCGCGCTCGGCGGACTGCTCGCCGCGACGGCCGGTCTGCTGCTGCCCGGCGGTTCACCGGCCGTGGCCCGCGCCCTGGCCCCGGCACGGTGGTGCGCCGACCTCGAACGGCGGCGCATCGCCCACGTGGGGCCGACGGCCGGGCGGACGAAACGCACCGGGCCGCGGTCGAGTCCGGAAGGGCGTACCGCCGCGCCCGCTTCCGGCCCGTGGCGTGAGGCGGCCCACGCGGTGGTGGCGCTTCCCGTCGCCCTGGTCATGTCCGCGGTGACCGCCCTCTGGTGGTCCGTCGGTCTCGCCTGCGTCACCTGCGTCCTGCGCTACGAGGACGCGCCACCCGGATCACTGCGCCCCCTGTCCCTGACCACGGGCGACGCCCCGTCCCACATCAGCGTGGGCCTGGGGCTGACGTCGCCGACGGACCGGGCCGTCTTCGGGACCGCCGTCGGTCTCCTGCTGCTCCTCACCCTCCCGCCGGTGACCCGGGCGTGCGCCACGGCGCAGGCCGGTCTCGGGCGGATCCTGCTCTCCGACGCCTCCGCCCTCCACCGCGGGACCGGCGGACCCGAGCAGGAGCGGGACACCGCCCGGGCACGGACCGTCGCCGCCGTTACGGCCGAGGCGGCCGCCCTGCGCCGGCTCGAACGCGACATCCACGACGGCCCCCAGCAGCGCCTCGTCCGCCTCGCGATGGAACTGGGGCGGGCCGAGCGCCACCTCGACAGCAGACCGGAGACCGTACGGGCGGCCCTCGCCGACGCGATCCTCCAGACCCAGGAGGCACTGGAGGAGCTGCGGGCGCTGTCGCGCGGCATCGCCCCGCCGGTCCTCGTCGACCGCGGCCTGCACGAGGCCCTCACGGTCCTGGCCGCGCGCTCCACCGTCCCCGCCGAACTCGACGCCGGCCCCCTCGACGGTCGCCCGGACCCCGCCGTCGAGACCGCCGCGTATTTCGTGATCGCCGAGACCCTCACCAACGTGGCCAAGCACAGCCGTGCGCACCGGTGCGCGATCGGACTGCGCCACAGCGGGGGAACCCTGAGGGTCTGGGTCACGGACGACGGGGTGGGCGGCGCGTCCCTGGACAAGGGACACGGACTGCGGGGGCTCGACGAGCGGCTGCGTGCCGCCGGCGGCCGACTGCGGGTGAACAGTCCCTCCGGGGGCCCGACGACGATCACCGCCGAGCTGCCGTGCTGCTGACACCGGACGGAGGGCAGCCCGAGCCGTCGGCGGAGCGCGCGGTCCGCGGTCCGCTGCGGATCGTCGTGGCCGAGGACTCCGTACTGCTGCGCGAGGGCCTGGTCCGCCTGCTCGTCGAGGACGGGCACGAGGTCGTGGACGCGGTCGGCGACGGCCCCTCCCTGGTCGAGGCGGTCCTCGCGCACCGCCCGGACGTGTCGATCGTCGACGTACGCATGCCGCCGACCCACCGGGACGAGGGCCTGCGCGCGGCGACCGACGCCCGCTCGCGGCTCCCCGGCGCGCCGATGCTGATGCTCAGCCAGTACGTGGAGGCCTCCTACGCGGGCGAGCTCCTCGCGGACGGTTCCGGCGCGGTCGGCTACCTCCTCAAGGACCGGGTCGCCAGGATCGAGGAGTTCCTCGACGCCCTGCACCGGGTCGCCCGCGGCGCGACCGTGCTCGACCCCCAGGTCGTCGCCCAACTGCTCGCGGAGCGGCGCCGCGACAGCGCGCTGGGCGCGCTGACCGCACGGGAACGGCAGATTCTGGCACTCATGGCCGAGGGCTGCTCCAACGCGGCCGTCGCCGGGCGGCTGGGTGTCTCCGCCAGCGCGGTGGAGAAGCACATCGGAAACATCTTCGCCAAGCTCGGCCTCCTGCCCGACGACGCCCACCACCGTCGGGTGCTTGCCGTCCTCAGCCATCTGAGGGGCTGACGGCGGTCCGTCGCCGGAGACCCGGGGGTGGGGCTGTCCACACCCCGGGACTCCGGCCTGCTCCGGTGACCCGCCGCCGCTCGTCGGCGACGGTGGTCCGCATGACAGCAGCACCGCACCGCGCGGACTCCACAGCCCCGTCGCGATCGGCGACCCTCCCCGGTCGCGCGATCGCGGCCCTCGCCACCGCGGCCCTGGCCCTCGTCGCCGCCTTCGTCCTCGCCCCGCGCACACGGGCGGCGAGTGGTCCGGGAGACGACTTCGGAGAGGCGGGAGAACTCGCCGGGGCCTTCCGGGAGGCGTTCGTCGCGTACTGGAACTCCGGTGAACGGGCCCTCTCACCGGACTTGGACCGGATCGTCGACCACTGGTTCCGCTACCACCTCGCCAAGGCCGTGATCGCCGCGATGGCACTGATCGTGCTCGTCGTACTCGGCGTGTTGCTCTGGAAGGCCTTCCTGAAGGCCGATGGCCCCGGGGCGGGGAGAAGACTCTCCCTCGCCGCGGCCGGCGTGCTCGCCACGTTGCTCGCGCTGCTCTCGCTGGCAGCGGTGGCGGCCAACATCCAGGGGGCGACGGCGCCCTTCGCCTCTCTCCTGCCGATGCTGCCGACCGGCGCGAGCGACGGTGAAGTCGCCGACGTACTCGCTCGGATCAGACGAGACCTGGCCGTCGTCCCGCGCGCGGGCGACCAGGAGCCGCCCGCGCTCGACGTGATGATCGGCGACTTCGCCCGCTACCACGTGGCGATGGCCGTGATCGCCGCGATCGTGGCGGTCGGCCTCGTCGTCCTGGGCGTGTCGGCGTGGAGGCGATTCAGGAGGACGGAGCCGGCCGACCGGCGGGCGCGGCGCACGCTCGGGTCGTTCGGTGTCCTCGCGGTGCTCGCGTCACTGTTCGCGATCGTCGTCGCGGTGGCGAACACGAGCACAGCGGTCGATCCCCGACCGGCACTTCTGGCCTTCTTCGAGGGCGGATGGTGACGTACGTGCTCAGCCCCGGTCCCGGTCGAGGACCTCAAGGAGGCGCGAGACCAGGGGATTCCGGTCGTCCTCGCGCCAGGCGACGGCGACTCGTGTGCGGGTGGCGCCGCGCACAGGCCGGCGATCCGGCCGTACAGCGGCGGGCCGACCGTACGAGGAAGGAGTACGAAGGGGCAGTCCGCCAACTGCTCGACCCGCACGGTCCGTTGCCGCGCGAGAGGGTGCGCGGACGGCAGGACCGCCGCGAACGGTTCGGTCGGCACGGTGGCGAAGCCGAGCTCCGCGTCGTCGGCGGGGGGCTCGCGCAGCAGGCCCACGTCGGTGCACTTTCCACGCAGGAGTTTCCCGCCCCGCCGGGGTGAGGGCGACCCGCCCGGGCTCGCGGCTGAACAGCGCGTGACCGAAGCGGAGTTCCTCGGCGAGCACGACGAAGGCGTACAGCTGCGCGAGAGGAAGGTCAGGATGACCGGATTCGACTGCACCGCGATGGCGATCTCCGAGGACGTGGTCGAGCAGGCCGAGCCGTGCCTGCGCACCATCGAGGCCGCGCTGTCCGAGGCGAAGCACGCCTTCGCCGATCCGCCGCGATGCTCGTGTGCGGGCTCGCCGACCCCCGTATGAAGACCGAGATCGAGGTGTACGCGCGACGGGCCGCCGCGTGAGAGGCGCTCAGTCCAGCTCGTCGGCGCGCAGGGCGAGTGCGAGGAGGCCGGGGAAGCGGGCGTCGAACTCCTCGCGGCGCAGCCGGTTGAGCCGCTTGGGCCCCTGATCGCGCTGTTCGACGAGACCGGCGCCGCGCAGGACGGTGAAGTGGTGGCTCTTCGCCGCCCTGCCGACGGGCACGTCGAAGTTGCTGCAGCTGAGCGTCCAGTCGGGCTGGGCGGCCAGTTCACGGATCAGCTGGATGCGCACGGGGTCCGCGAGCGCGGAGAGCGCGGTGAGGAGGGCGACGTCATCGGGGTGCGTGTGCACGGGCGCCGCGCGGTGGCCCGCGCCCCCAGCCTGCTCCGGCATTCCGCTCACTCCTCCGCCGATATGTGCTTGCTCAATGTTCGGTGACCATCATACAGTGCGAGTGTTCGCTTCCTGTTGAACACTTCTTGGAGGGTGGTTCGTCCATGCGCGCGATCGAGTTCCACGAGTACGGCGGTCCCGAGGTCCTGCGGTTCGTCGAGGCCGAGACACCCCGGCCGGGCCCGGGCCAGGTGGCCATCGACGTCGCCTGGGCCGGAGTGAACTTCGCCGACGTCAAGGCCCGCACGGAGGGATACCGGGTCGCCGAACTGCCCTACCGGCCCGGCCTCGAGGTCTCCGGCCACGTCCGCGCCCTCGGCGAGGGAGTGGACGGCCTCGAAGTGGGCCAGGAGGTCGCCGCCCTCGTCGGCGGCGGCGGATATGCCGAGGTGGTCCTCGCCGAGGCCTCGACCGTCTTCGCCCTCCCCGAAGGCCTCGACCTGCGGACCGCGGCCACCCTCCCCACGGTCCTGCCGACCGCACACGCCCTGATCCACGAGGTGGGGCGGCTGCGGGCGGGGGAGAGCGTGCTGGTGCACGGCGCGGCGGGAGGCATCGGCACGGCCGTCGGCCAACTGGCCCGTGCGGCGGGCGCGGGGGCGGTGTACGGCGTCGCCTCCACCGAGGCGAAGGCCGCGTACGCCCTGAAGTACGGCTACGACGAGGTCTTCCGGCCCGACACCTTCACCGAGGACGTCCGGCGGGCCACCGGCGGCAGGGGAGTCGACCTCGTCCTCGACCCGATCGGCGGCGACACCCTGCGCTGCGGCCTGGACGCCCTGGCCGCCTTCGGACGCCTGGTCTCCTTCGGCAACGCCGGCGGCGGCGCGCCGTGGCAGGTCGGCCAGCCCGAACTGTACGGCCAGGGCCACTCCGTCGCGGGCTTCTCCGTCCTGACGCTCGCCCAGACGGCACCCGCCGCCGCGCGCGCCCTGACCGAACGCGCCCTGCGCGCGGTCTCCGAAGGGGCGGTGACCCTCCCCGTCACGGCCGAGTTCCCCCTGTCCGAAACGGCCGAGGCCCACCGGCTCCTGGGCGGACGCGGTTCCACGGGCAAGCTCCTGCTGCGGGTGAAGGACTGACCGCCTCCGCCGGAGGCCACCGCGAGGCGGAGGCCTCCAGGTCGGCGATGCTGCCCGCATGACGGATTCACAGCTGGTGGATCCAGGCGATGACCAGCACGATGCCGGCGGCGGACGAGAGCAGCAGCGCGAGCACGGGGCCCGCTCCCACCTTGCGGCCCCACATCCCGCCCGCCAGGCGGGCGTGCAGACCGCCCAGCAGCCAGAGTGCTCCCAGGCCGGCGGCCGCGAACGGCAGGGCGACGAGGAAGTGCACGACCCACGCCCCGGCGAGGCTCGGGCCGCCCCAGGAATGGTCGTAGGGGCCCTGGTCGACGAGGCCGTAGAGCACGCCACGAAGGACGAACAGGACCTCGATGCCCACCGGTATGAGGGCGAGGAGACCGAGCGGCACGCACAACAGCGCGTGCGCCAGCAGTCGCCACGTGCCGGGTTGCCGGGCCGACGACAGCGCTGCCGACTGCTGCCCGGCGGCCCGGGCCCACCAGGCACGCGCCCGGTCCGCACGCCCGGCCGCAACCGCCCCCAGCGTCACCACGGAGGCCGGCAGCAGTGCTGCGGCGTACCCGGCCCGGCTCGCGGCTCGTGCGGGGGCGACACGGGAACCGGGCCCCGAGGACCGCTCGTTGCGGGCGCGCCGCGACACAAGGAATGACATGACCTCTCCCCGTTCTCGTGATCGTCGGCCGTCGCCGACGCACGGAAGGGTAGGGAGGGGGCGCCGTCGACCACGTCACACCACGGTGCCGAGCCGGCCTCGTACCCGAGTAGGGGGTGGGGCCGGGCGGCGGAAGGGCCGGGCCGTCCGTCCGAGCCCCCGGTGCGCGACCCGCGGTCAGTCCTGGCGGCGGAGGTCGAGCATGCAGAAGACCTTGTCGTAGCGGCGTTCGCCGACGGCGACGAAGTCGGGCAGCCGGCCGTACTCGATGAAGCCCAGAGATCGGTAGAGGTGCAGGGCGTCGGCGTTGTCGCCGCGGGCGTCCAGGGTGAGCACCTCGATCCCCGCCTCCCGGGCGTCGGCGATCAGGGCGGCGGTCAGCGCTCGGCCGACGCCGCGCCCTTGGGCGGCGACGTCCACCGCGAGCTTCTCGAGATCGGCGTGCGGCCGATGGGTCGGCCGGGCGTAGCGGAGCCAGTACCCCAAGCCGACGATCCTGCCGTCGAGGCGGGCCACGCGGAGGGCCGCGTCCCCGGCACGTACGGCGGCGAGGACATGGCCCAGAAGCTCCGCCACCTCGTCCCGCGAGGGCGGCTCGACCCAGCCCAGCGCGGCACCTCCACGGACCAGGTCCGCGAGGATCCGGTGGGCCGACTCCGCGAACCGTTCCCCCGGATCCGGATCGGAAGTGAGCTCCAGGGCGTCGAGGACGGTGGTCTCGGCGGTCGTGTCGCGGGGCGGTGGCGGCGTCATGATCAATAGCCTAGCCACCCCGCGGACCGGCCCGAGTCGCCGCCGCGGACCTGCCCGCGGCGGCGACTCGGCCGGATCACTCGCCGGAGTCGATGGTGGGCTGGCGCAGCTGCACCTCGGCGCCGGTCTGCTTGAAGGACTCCGCCGACACCGGAACGAGCACCGCGTCACGGTGGAAGTCCCGCAGGTTCGTCGACCCGCAGCTGATCATCGTCGAGGTCAGCTTCGCCCGGGTCCGCTCCACGTTGTCGTACAGGCTGCCCGCGTAGGGCACATAGCCGTCGACGCCCTCCTCGAAGACCATCTGGCCGCGCTGGCCGTACCGGGCCGCGTTCTGCGCGCGCCGCGAGCCCTCACCCCAGTACTCCTTGTACCACTGCCCACCGATCTGCAGCTTCCGCGACGGGCTCTCGTCGAGCCGGGCGAAGTAGCGGCCCAGCATGATGAAGTCCGCCCCCATCGCCAGCGCCATCGCCATGTGCGAGTCGTTGAGCAGACCGCCGTCGCAGCACAGCGGTACGTACACCCCGGTCTCCTGCGCGTAGGCGTCGCGCGCCTCGACCACGTCGAGCAGCGCGGAGGCCTGCCCGCGGCCGATGCCCTTCTGGGCCCGGGTGGTGCAGATGGCCCCGCCGCCGATCCCGACCTTCACGAACGCCGCGCCCGCATCGGCCAGATAACGGAAGGCCCGTCCGTCCACGACGTTCCCCGCACCGACGTGGACGTCGTCCCCGTACGTCTCCCGGGCGAACTCGACCGTCCTCGCCTGGTACACGGAATAGCCGTCGGAGGAGTCCAGGCACAGCACGTCCGCACCGGCCTCCACCAGGGCGGGAATACGGTCCTTGAAGTCACGGGAGTTGATGCCGGCGCCGACCCGCAGCCGCTTCTCGCCGTCCACGGTCGCCCGGTGGTACGTCTTGTGGGCCTGGTAGTCCCTCTTGAGGACCAGGGAGACGACCCGGTCGTCCTCGATCACCGGAAGAACGTCCAGATGGTGCTTCCAGATCAGCTCGTTCGCCTCGGACAGCGAGACCGTGGCCGGCGCGGTGACCAGGCCGTCGCGGCCCCGCATCCGGTTGCCGGCGGCCTCGGAGGCTCCGTGACGCTCCAGGTGGAAGTCGTCGAGGCTGATGATCCCGAGGAACGCGCCGTCGGCCTCCCCGCTCTGGGTGACCACGGCCACGCCCTGCTCGGTGTCGGCCAGCTGCCGGGAGACCTCACCGAGAGGCGTCGTCGGCGCCACGGTGACCTCACTGGTCCGGAAACCGGCCTTGTGCCGCTTCACGGCCAGCACGTCCGCGGCCTGGTCCTCGACCCGCTGGTTCTGATGGATGAACGACAGCCCGCCGACCTGGGCCAGGGCCACCGCCAGCGTCGGTGACGACACCGCCTGCATGATGGCGCTCACCATGGGGGTGGCGAGCCGGATTCCCGGCTCCTCGCCGACCCGGTGACGCACCAGGGGCGCCCCGAGATCCACATTGTCCGGTGTGCAGTCTTCTGTGGTCAGGCCGGGGATGAGGAGGTACTCACTCAGCGTACGAGAGATCTCGGGAAGGATTTTCACATCGTCTCCAGCGAGGAGCCTGCGCGCCGGGTCGCGGCGGATGGGCGAGGCTCGAACGGTCGGTGCGGATCGATGCCGGCCGGTTGCGCACTGTCGGAAGGAGGCGCTCTGTAATGTGGAGAGCGGGCGCGCCCGGCGGGGGCAGTGCTCGCACGCGCGGCCGCATCGACAGCGAAGGCGCGACAGATCCGAATCCGGCGGTGCTGCACAGGCGTTGACTTCCATGACGCCATACGTGATCTTAGCGCACCGCTCGTGTACGCCCGTTCGGGAGCCGGACCCGGCACGCGACGCTCACGAGCGGACGAACACGGCCACGTCGTGGCGTCGCCCCGCTCATGAGCCCCGGCCGGTTGCTCGTCGTCGTGGACACGGCTCAGTGGACACGGCTCATGGGACCGATCCTCACACGCGCCGTCCGGCCGAGGGCAGGCCGGACGGGCACGGTTGAGGATGTGTGGGAAACGGGGGAGGGACGCGGGCTACTTGCCGCGTCCCTCGTCGCGGTCCCGGGGCGTGTCGGGGATGTCGTCGGCCTCGACGTCGATGCGCTCCTTGCGCACCTGGCCGGTGACCGTCTCCTCCTCGGTGACCTCGTCCGTACGCAGACTGACGCGCTCGACCGGGACGGCCCGCGTCTCGATCACGGGGCGCTCCTCGTGGAGGGTCACCTCGTGCTCGGCCGCGGTGATCTCGGGCCCGGACAGGGCCTGTTCCCGGTTGGCGTCAGTGATCGGCTCGCGTTCCACGCGAACTTCCTCGTGGCGTACCGGTACGGTCTCCTGGACCTCCTCGGTGACGACGTACTTCCGCAGCCGGACGTGCCCGGTCTCGACCCGCTCGGTGCCCACGTGCATCTGTTCCTCGGACCGGGTCATCGCGTCGTCGCCGGCCGGACGGCCCGTACGCGCCGTCCCCCGGTCCGTCATGCTCTCGGCGCCTGCCATGCCTTCGGTGCCCGTCCTGCCGGCCGCGCCGGCGGTGCCGTGCGCCCAGCCCCCCTCGCCGGGCCGGTTCGCCCGCTGCCAGGCGTCGTCCCAGGCGATGCCGTAGTACGCGTAGAGACGCTGCTCCTCGCTCGCGTCGAGATGGCCTCCGCGGTCGACGTCGACGCGCGGAGCGTCCTTGATCCTGTCCTTGGGGTAGGGAACCTTCAGATGATCGTCGACCATGGAGGCGTCCTTGATCGGGACGAAGGATTCGCTGGTCCCGAACAGCCCTGTCTTGACGGTGACCCATGCGGGGCGACCCGTGGCGTCGTCGACGAACACGTGCCGGGCTTCGCCGACCTTCTTGCCCTCGGTGTCGTACACGGGGTGATCCAGCACGGTGGGGATCTGCTCCTTGGCGATCATGTTCACCCTCCTGGCGTCGTCGTGGTCGCCCTGCGGCTAACCGGAGAAAGGAGCGGCGACCCCGTAAACCGCCGTTGATTTGGTTGATTGATCCCTAGTTGATCCTTGAAATGAAGGGAGTTGCTCGTTTCGCCGCTCAGGGCGCTCTCAGCCCGTGTGACGGATGCGGAGGCGATCGGGTGCCGCCGGGTCCCGATCCGCGACGTGGATGGGCGCCCACGTCCATTGCCACACGCCGATGCCCGGTGTACGGGAGAACCGAATCGGCCCGCGGGTGCCCTCGACCGCCACGCGCGGCCAGGACCCGGCGACACCCGGCCGGTCCGTGCCCTGGGAACGCAGCATCGAGGCGAGGACGGTGACGGTGTCCCAGCCCTCGAAGGCGACGAACGAGGGTGCTTCGCCCAGCCGTTCGCGGAGCTCCTTCGCGACGCGTTCGCCGAGCGGACCGAGGTGCTCGGGCAGGTAGCGCAGGAACGGGATCCCGGTACCGTCCTCGCCCAGTGCCGAGGCCCATGCGGCGAACTCCGGCTGCCCGGCCGGAGCGCCGATCAGCAGCTCCGCGAGCCGCCGGTCGCCCCGGACGGCCCTGACGATCGGCACCGCCGGCTCCGGAGTGCCGACCAGCAGGAGGAGCGCCGCCGCGTCGTGCTCGACGAGCGCCTCGCACAGGGCCTCGGGGGTGAGGACGTTCGCGTCGAGTTCGACGACGGTGCCGCCGTGGGGAGCGAGGTGCTCCCGCAGGACGCTGGTCCCGGAAGCCCAGTAGACGCTCGGCTGGGTCGCCACGGCGATCCGGTGCCGGCCCTCGGAGAGGAGGAAGTCCGCGAAGATACGCCAGCCGCGGGACTGGGCCGGGGCCAGGCGCGCGACCCACTCCGTCGGCTCCTCGGTGAGGCCGTCGAGCACCGCGGACGAGCAGAGGAACGGCACGCCGAGGGCGTCGGCCCGGGCGGCGGCGGCGCGGGCGACGACGCTGTGGTACTCGCCCACCACGGCGGCCACGCCGAGGCCGGCCAGTTCGTCCACGGCCGCCGCGGCCCGCTCCGGATCGGCCGCGGTGTCCCGGACCAGCAGCTCCAGGGGCCTGCCGTCGATCCCGCCGGCCTCGTTGACCTCGTGCACGGCCAGGTCGAGCCCCGCGAGCAGGTGTCGGCCCGCCTCGACCCAGCCGGGCCGTGTCAGCGGGACGAGAGCTCCCAGGCGGATGGGCGACCCGTCGGTGCGTTCCACCGCGGACGGTGAGGATGGCGTGATCATGCCGGTCATTGGAGCCACTGCCGTCGCCCGTGGCAACCGATTATTCGTCCGTCGTGCCGCCGGGCCTCGGCGCTGGGGAGGGCGCCCGTCTCGTCCGCGCCGGGGAAGGCCTCGCGGACGAGGCCGCGGACGTACTCCGTGATGACGGCGGTCGCGGCGACGCGTTCCTCGTCGGTCGGGTCGGACGGTCCGGCGAACATGGCCCGGAACAGGGCGGGGCGGTCGAGTGCGAACCGGACGCGGGCGACGGAGACCGCGGCGAGGTCCTCGGGCGTCGACGGTGCGGGGTGGGCCGCGGCCAGGTGCTGGGCGAGCTCGCGGTGGCCCTCCGCGGCGACCGCGGAGACGAGCGCGTCACGGTCCTCGTAGTGGCGGTAGGGGGCCGTGGCCGACACGCCCGCCCGGCGGGCGACCGCGCGCAGCGCGAGCCCGGCGATGACGGGCCGTCCCGCCGACGACCGCACCCGGGCCCGCGAGGCCTGCTTCCTGGACCTGGCCGAGGACCTCGTGAGGACCAGCCCCATCCCGCTGATGCTGACCGGCGGCATCACCCGGCGTGCCACGGCAGAGACGGTCCTCGGCAGCGGTGTGGCGGTCGTCGGGATGGGCACCGCCCTCGCCGTCACCCCCGATCTGCCCGACCGCTGGAAGCGCGACCGCGAGGCCGAGCGGCAGATGAAGCCGGTGACCTGGCCGGACAAGACCCTCGCCTCGGCCGCCGGCGTGGCGGCGGTCCGCCACCAGATGCGCCGCCTCGCCCGCGGAAGGAACCCCAGGCCCGGCACCCACCCGGCGATCGCCCTCCTCTCCGAGTCCCGGAAGCAGCGGGCGGCCCCGCGCGGCTACCGCGCCTGGCCGGCCGCGTCGCGGACCGGCGGCGGCCGGGGAGCCGTCGCCCGGGGATGAGGGCGGGGCACGGCGCCCGGACATGGGAACCTCCAGGCCTGTCCATGCGTTCCGGAGGGCGACCGACTTGATCGTTTGACGTGTGACACGGCGGCGTGCCGCCGTCGGGGGAAGTGAGCAAGCCATGGCCATGGTGGGCCTGTTCTGGATCGCCGAGGGCGACGTGTACGTGGGCGCGAAGCCGTCCGGTCAGGCTCCCGGGGTACGTCTGACCCCCGACGGCGTGCTGGCCCTCGGCGACGGACAGTCCGGCCTCCACCTCTGGGAGGGCGTGCGCGCCCTGACGGTGGCGGACGTCCCCGTGAAGTCCTTGAAGCGGCAGGTCGGCGTCGTCACGGACGTGGCCCTGGACATGGTGATGAACCTGGCCATGACGGTGGGCCCGGGCCGGCTGGGCGAGGCCCCGCCGCTGATGACGCTGGGCCTGGAATCGCACGACGGCGAATACGAGATGAAGGCCTACGTGGCCGCGGCAGTCGGCTACTCCCCGACGGAGGTCGATCTCTCCCGGGCCCTCCTGTCCCGCCTCACGGAGGGCGCCGCGACGATGGCCACGACGCTGGCGGCCATGTCCGAGTGGGGCCGCGCATGGGAGGGCGGATCCCCTCGCGGGGCACAGCGGGAGGAGCTGCTGCGGCGGTGGGTGGGCTAGGCATAAAACTGCCGGACGACCCTGTTCCGCCGGGCGGGGCCTGGGGCCCGTCCGCCCCTTCGTGCCGGATCATGGCCGGTGGAAACACCGGGTTGCGCTTGTACCGGAGGCGGGGATCATGGAATGGAGAGCAGGGATTCGACGCCTGCCGAAGGCGCCCCGCACCAGGGATGTGCGGACCCGTCCGCGTGCGGGTCGGCAGTCGTCTCCCGGCCGGTCCGAAACGACGGCTCGGGCCGCCGGTCCACGTCGTGCTCCACCACGCATCCGCATCGGCCGGCATCGACCGCACTCCCCCTCAGGAGGCGCCATGACCGTACCCGACGATCCACTCGGCGCATGGACGGGTCGGTTGCTCCGGCTCGGCGTCGGCATCTCGCCGGACGACGCCCGGAAATTCGTGCACGACCTGTACGCACAGGCCCAGTCCGACCTCGACGACGAGCGGGCGAAGGCCGATTTCGAGCGAGAGGAGTGAACCCGGGCGAGAGCCGTCGTGGACCTGGGAACAGCTGATGGCCCTGCCGCAGGAACGGAGTTCCACATGACCGAGGCGCAAGCGTGGGGCGATGACGTCTACCAGCCCGACGGCAGCGAGGTCCAGGACGACGTGGGTGTCCTGGACTACGAGGACACCCTGGAGGGACCGGTCGGCGACCCGCTCGACACGGGGTACTCGCCGCCGGAACGGCCCCTCGGAGCCGAGCACGCAGGAGTGACCGCGGCCGAACGGCAACGGGGCGAGTCCCTCGACGAGCGCCTGGCGGAGGAGGAGCCCGAGCTTCCCCTCCTCGAGGGCGACGGCCTCGGCGACACGACGGACACCGACGGCGAGCTGCTGGACGACCAGGTCGGCGGCCGGCGCGCGGGTCGTCTGATGTCCGAGGACGAGGGAACGCACTCCGTCCGGGCGGAGCTGAACGCCCGGGACCTCGGCCTCGACGGCGGCGCCGCGTCCGCCGAGGAGGCCGCGATGCACATCATCGACGAGGAATGACCCCTGAGGGGCGTCAGCTCGCCCCCGGATTGCGGACCGCCAGGAGTGCCGCACCGATGTCCGCCGTCGCCCGCGGATCGGAGAGGGACCGGCCGGTCAGTTCCTCCACGCGCCGCAGGCGGTAGCGGACGGTGTTGGGGTGGACGAACAGGCTCCGAGCCGCGGCGCCGGCCGAGCCGGCGGCGGCGAACCAGTGCTCCAGGGTGCGAAGGAGACGGGACCGCTCCGCGGCCGGAAGATCGAGCACCGGACGGAGCACCACCTCCATCAGGTGCGTGGCCTCGGCCGGAGCCGCGGCGACGACCATGGCCAGCGGGTTGTCGTCGAAGCGGGCCACGCCGGGGCCGGTGCCCTCCAGACCGGCCAGGGCGAGACGGGCGAAGCGCAGGGCCTGCGGCGTGTCCCGCAGCGAGTGGAAGCGCGGACTGAAGCCCACACGGGCGCGCGTCCGGCGGAGGATGCGCAGGCAGGTGGTCTCCGCCGATGCCGTGGGCAGGGCGATCAGGGCGAGTTGCTGGTCCGGCAGAAGCCTCCAGGCGGAGGGAAGGTTCGCCTGGCGCAGTGCCGCCTCCGCCCCGGTGAGCGGCTCCTCGCCGGGAGCACCCGCCTTCGCCGCGGCGACCGCGTAGGGCCCGTGCTCGGGCAGTTCCAGTTCGCGGGCGGTCTCCCACAGGGTGCGGTCGGTGACGATGCCGGTGAACAGCGCCTCCACCAGGGCGGAGCGCCGTGCCTGTCCCTGTGCGGTGAGTTCGGCGGCCGCCTCCCGGTAGGCCACCGCCACGGCCTCGGAGTACAGACCGGACAGGGCCCAGAACTCCGTCGACTCCGACAGCAGGAGATCGCCGGAGACCTCGGGGCGCGTGCGGGCCTCGGCGAGGATCTCCGTCCACAGGAACTGCGAGCCGATCCGGTACGCGTGCAAGGTGTCCGCCAGCGGAACTCCCTGCTCCGCGCGGAGCCGCCCCGTCTCACGGGCCGAACTCGCGTCCGGAGTGCCTCCGAGGCGGAGGTGGCTGAGGATGAGGTCCGCGTTGGCGGTGCAGGAGTGGCGCAGCGAGTCCAGGGGGATCAGCGATTCCTCCTCGTACGCCTCGACATGCGCGCGGATGCGCAGTGCCATGCGCTCGCCCAGTTCCGGAAGCCTCGCCTGAAGCGCCTGCGCCACGCCCGAAAGGATCATCTGCGCAGCTTAACGCCGCCGGATTGTCCTCAAGGACAATCCGGAAGGCCGCGCGTTGTCCCGTCGGCCATAGGACGCGGCCGTATATGACTGCAAGATGCCGACGGTGTAAACATTCGGCGATTCCGTGTAACGGAGGCGGGTCATGGCCAATCTGGCAGGGTTCCTCGTGGAGACGGCCGGGCGGCAGCCCGAGCGCCCCGCGCTGCGGCTGGGTGAGCAGGTCATCACCTACGCGGAGCTGGACGAGCGCAGCGCCCGTGCCGCCGCCCTGCTCCGGTCCCAGGGCGTACGGCCCGGCGACCGGGTCGCGCTGATGCTGCCCAACGTCCCCGAGTTCGTCGTGCTGTACTACGGCATCCTCCGCGCCGGAGCGGTCGTCGTGCCGATGAACCCGCTGCTGAAGACCCGGGAGACCGAGTTCCACCTCGCCGACTCCGGCGCGGTACGGCTCTTCGAGTGGCACCAGGCGCCCGGCGAGGGCGCCCAGGGGGCGGCCGCCGCAGGCGTGGCGCACACCGCCGTCGAACCCACCGCGTTCGCCGCGGCGCTGGCCGGGCAGGAGCCGCTGGCCGGGGTCGCCGACACGGACGACGAGGACATGGCCGTCCTGCTGTACACCTCCGGGACCACCGGCCGCCCGAAGGGTGCCGTGCTCTCCCATGGCGGGCTGCGGCACAACACCGAGGTCAACAGCGTCCACATCCAGGAGATGACGCCGGAGGACGTGGTGGTGGGCTGTCTGCCGCTGTTCCACATCTTCGGGCAGATCTGCACCATGAGCGCGGCCGTGCGCAGCGGCGCCTCCCTCGTCCTGATCCCGCGCTTCGAGCCGGGGGCCGTCCTGGCGGCCATCGCCCGTGAGCGGGCCACCGTCTTCGAGGGGGTGCCGACCATGTACGCGGCGCTGCTGCAGCACCCCTCGGAGACGGACGTCTCCACGCTGCGGATGTGCATCTCCGGCGGCGCGTCGCTGCCGGTGGAGATCCTGCACGGCTTCGAGCGGCGCTTCGGCTGTCCGGTCCTGGAGGGCTTCGGCATGTCCGAGACCAGCCCGGTGGTCACCTTCAACCACCCCGACCGGCCCCGCAAGGCCGGCTCCATCGGCACCCCCATCCGGGACGTCGAGGTGCGGCTGCTCGACGACAAGGGCCAGGACGTGGCCCCCGGCGGGATCGGCGAACTGGCGGTCCGGGGGCCGAACCTGATGAAGGGCTACTGGAACCGCCCCGAGGAGACGGCGGCGGCCATCCCCGACGGCTGGCTGCGCAGCGGCGACCTGGCCCGGGCGGACGAGGACGGCTATCTGTACATCGTCGACCGCAAGAAGGACATGATCATCCGCGGCGGTTACAACGTCTACCCGCGCGAGATCGAGGAGGTCCTCCACGAGCACCCGGCCGTCGCCCTCGCCGCGGTGGTCGGCGTCCCGCACCCCGAACTGGGCGAGGAGGTCGCGGCCGCGATCGTGCTCCGCCCCGGCGCGCAGGTCCTCCCCGACGAGCTGCGGGAGTACGTCAAGGACCGCGTGGCGGCCTACAAGTACCCGCGCCGGGTGTGGCTCGTGGACGCGCTGCCGCTGGGACCGAGCGGCAAGATCCTCAAGCGGGAGATCACCGCGCCCGTGGAGTGAGGGCCTCGGAACGCGACGTGCCCCGCCCCCTTCTGGCCGCCGACCGGGTCAGTAGGGGGCGGCCGCGTTCTGTTCGGCCCAGCGCCGTTCGGCATCGGAGCCGCCCGGCGGAGGGACCAGACCGTTGATCATCCAGAGCTCTTCGCTGGTCTCGTCGACGTGGAACTCCCAGTGGAGTCCGGCGTGCCGTTCGAGGTGGGGGCGGAGCATCTCCCTGATCCAGAGGGCGGTCCGGCGCCTGCTGTCCTCGTCGGGGTTGCGCCGGGCGATGTGGTCGATGGTGATGCGGACCCCGGCCGGGGTGGGCTCCCCGCCGACGTAGAAGTCCTCGGGCCGGGTCTCCCGGAAGAGGGTGACCACGTAGAAGCGGGGCAGGCCGACCTTCTCGTAGTGGTCCGCGATCGACGCGGCGAGCCGGTGCTTCTCGTCGTCCGAGAAGATTCCCGGTGTGTGGTGAACGGTCCACAGGGGCATGGCGGTTCATCGCTCCTTCCTGAGTAACGATCTCGTTAGTCAGATGCAAGCACGCCAGGGCTGAGTAACGCAAGCATTAGTTATACTGAGTCGATGGCGATGAGGTTCGAGAAGCGACTGAGCGACCGGGACGCGTGGTCGATCGGTGAGGGGTGCTCGGCCGGCCGGGTGCTGGACCTGCTGAGCACCCGGACGGTCTTCATGGTCGTACGGGAGTGCTTCTACGGCACGACCAGGTTCGAGGACTTCGTGGCGAGGATCGGTACCTCCGCGCCCTCGGTCTCCCGCGCGCTCAAGCAGCTGGAGTCGGCCGGGGTCGTGACCCGCACCCCCTACCAGGAGCCGGGGAAGCGCGTACGCGACGAGTACCGGCTGACCGGGGCCGGCGAGGACCTGCTGCCGGTCTTCCTCTCGCTGATCCGGTGGGGAGACACGTACCTGCAGGACGGCCGCCCGCCCCTGGCCTTCGTCGAGGCCGACAGCGGCCGTCCGCTGAGCGTCCGCGTGACCGCCGATCCGGCACCGGATCCGTCCTCCGACGACATCGAGATCCGCCTGCACCCCGCCTGGCGTCGCGACTGAACGACGGGCCGCCGTGACGCGGGGAGCCGTACGGGGTTCAGTCCGTGCGCTTCCTGCCGTGGAGGTGGAGCGAGCGCAGGGCTGCCTCCAGGGCGAAGCGGTGCTCGGGGTCCAGGAGCCGGTCGCCGAAGTGGTTGTCGAGGTTCCGCAGGCGGTAGCGGACCGTCTGGGCGTGGACGCCCAGCATCTCGCCGACCTGTTCGGCGGGGGCCCGGGTGGAGACGTGGACGCGCAGGGTCTCGACGAGGCGGTCGCGCCGGGTGCCGGACAGGCCGTCGAGCGGGGCCAGTTCGCGCCGGGCGAGCTGGTCCATGAGGGCCGGGTCGGACAGCAGCCACAGGGTCGTGAGGTGCTCCTCGCAGCGCACGACGGGTGCGTCCGCCACGATGCCGTCGTCGATCAGCTGGAGGATCCGCCGGGACCAGCGCAGCGAGTGGGCGGCCTGCGCGGTCGGCACGGTCAGCCCGAGGACGGCGGGCGTGCCGGACAGGGCGTCGTCGAGCATCGCGAGGCGCTCGCCGGTCAGCGGGCCGGGGACCAGGAGGTACGGGTGCGGAAGGCCGGGGTCGGCGAGGACGTCCCGGTCGAGCCGGGACGGGACGAGGCCGGTGGCGGGCGGCCGGAGGGCGACGACGGTGCACTCGGCGGGGAGCTGCCAGGACGCCTCCCGGCAGAGCTCGGCGATGGTTGCCCGGGGCAGCGGCGGGCCGGCGACGACCAGGTGGAGCAGCTTCCTGCGCAGCGCGGCCACGTCGGAGACGGCCCGCGCCTGGACGGTGACGTACCCCTCGCGGGAGAGGGCCTCCAGCTCGTCCACGTACGCGAAGAGGGCGTCCGCGAAGGCCAGGATGAGGGTGGGGGAGAGGTTGTAGGTGCGGCCGATGCTCTTGGCGCGGCGCAGGGCGATGCGCGCGCCGAGGCGGTAGGCGCCTTGTAACGTGTCGAGGTCCCGGCCTTCGTACGCCTCCACCCGGCCGAACTGGCGCAGGAGTTCGTCGCGGAGGGCGGACTTCGTCCCCGGGTGGTCGACCCGGTCCACGAAGGCGGACAGGGCGTGCTCCACGCCCTGGCGGATGGCGTCGGAGTGGGGGCCGTTGAAGAGGTGGGCGTAGACCGGGTAGGCCCGCTCGATCTCGACGCCGATCTCCTTGATGAGCCCCGGGATCTCCGGTCTCATCAGCGCGGCGAACTCTCTGGGCAGCGGATCGAGCGGCTCACCGAGCGCCGGTGACTGTGCGATGGAGGGCATGAACCGATCCCTTGCTCTGCTACGCGACCGGTGGGGGGAGCCGCACGGCGGCGCCCGACCTGGAGTGGTGGGCGCCGCCGTGGCCGTCAGGTACGTACCGATGTGGACGGCTGAAAGCTAGGACAACTGTTGTGTGCTGTACACAACTTGAGCAAGAGTCAGGTCGTCCGGGAGGGCGTACGCGGCCGAGTCGGCCGGTAATCACCCCTGAGTGGCCGTTAGTTGACGGCGGAGTGCCAGGCCTGCGAGAAGACCTTTCCGGCGTCGGGGGCGAGGAGGCCCGGGGCGAAGAGGCCGGTCAGGTGGGTCTGGGTGTCGTTGAGGACGAGCTTGTTCTTCCCGGAGGCGGCGGGCAGCCCCGTCTTGAGGTTGACGGCGCCGTTGACCAGGCCGAGTCCCAGGCCGCAGCCGCTGGCGCCCGGGACGGCGAAGGTGTCGTCGTACTGGGTGGAGCCGAGGAGGTCGAGGCGGCTCAGGTCGCCCTCCTCGTTCGCGGAGCCGTCGCCGTTGAAGCGGTCGACGCCGAACTCGGGCCCGTTGAGGTTCCGCGGGCGCAGCAGGATCGGGCTGGACTTCGTCCCGATGTAGCAGTTGTCGCCGAGGAACGGGTTCTGCAGGTGGATGCGGACCGGGATGGTCACGATCGGCTGGTCGGTGAGGACGCCCGCGATCTGGTCGAAGGCCGAGGGGGTGCCGACCGACTCCATGGTGGCGGTGATCTTGTTGAGGCTGGCGTCCGACAGCTGCCGGCAGATGTCGGACGCCAGCCTCAAC
>NZ_MWIG01000300.1:0-2822 GCF_002156145.1 Streptomyces sp. NRRL B-24572
CCGACCCGGCCGACGTGCTCCTGCGCATCCCCGCGCCCGGCGCCTTCGCGGCCGTCGACACCGTCGAACGGGCCCGTGCCGCCCAGCCCGGCTGGCTCCTCGCCGGAGCCGCCGCCCGCTCGGCCGCCCTGGGCGCGATCGCCACCGCCGTCGAGGCCGCGGCCGGCGAACTGGCCGAGCTCGCCGTGCGCGAGGTGGGCAAGCCGCTGGCCGAGGCCAGGGCCGAGGTGGCCCGTACCGCCGCGATCTGGCGCTACTACGCCCAGGCCCCCTACCAGCCCACCGGAGAGGTCCACGAGACCGCGGCCGGGACCGGACTGCTCCTGACCCGGCGCCGCCCGCACGGGGTGGCGGGGCTCATCACGCCCTGGAACTTCCCCTTCGCCATCCCGACCTGGAAGGCCGCCCCCGCGCTCGCGGCCGGGAACACGGTCGTCCTCAAGCCCGCCCCCGAGGCCACCGCGTGTGCCCGGCGCCTGGCCGAGATCGTCCGACAGGCGGTGCCGGAGGCGGTGTTCACCGTCCTGCCCGGCGGCGCGACCGAGGGCAACGCGCTCGTCTCGGCCGTCGACGTCGTCTCCTTCACCGGCTCCACCCCCGTCGGCCAGGCCGTGGCCAGGGCCGCGACCGCCCGGGGCATCCCGGCGCAGGCCGAGATGGGCGGCCTGAACGCGGCGCTCGTCCTGCCCGACGCGGACATCGAGCAGGCGGCCGGCCACATCGCGGCCTCCCTCGCCGGGTACGCGGGCCAGAAGTGCACCGCCACCAGCCGCGTCATCGCGGTCGGCGCCGCCCTCGACCCGCTGCGCGAGGCGCTCTCCGAAGCGCTGAGGGCCCTGCCCGTCGGCGACCCCGCCGACCCGGCCACCGTGTGCGGGCCCCTCATCCACGAGGCCGCCCGCGACCGGGTCGTCGACGCCTGCCGGGGCCTTGCGACGCTCGCCGGCGGCACCGCGCTCGACAGGCCCGGCTGGTACGCGGCCCCGACCCTGGTGGAGAAGGTGGACCCCGGGCACCGGCTGCTGCGCGAAGAGGTCTTCGGCCCCGTCGCGACCCTGCTCGCCGCCGACGACCTCGCCCACGCGATCCGGATCACCAACTCCGTCCCGTACGGCCTGGTGACCTCCGTCCACACGGCCGACCTGAACACGGCCCTGGGCGCCCTCGACCTGCTCGACACCGGGATGGTCCGGATCAACGCCCCCTCCACCGGCGTCGACTTCCACCTGCCGTTCGGCGGCTCCAAGGCCTCCAGCCACGGGCCGCGCGAACAGGGCCGAGCGGGCCTGGAGTTCTACACGTCGGGCCGCACCTACACGGTGGCGCCGGCAGGATCCCCGGCGTGACCGCGTAGGTCTCCGCCGCACAGCGCCCGCTGGTACAGCGCCTTCATGGCGCCGTCGATGGGGTGGGGCTGCGGCCTCCCCGAGGCGTCCGGCCTGTTCCAGCGGATGAGGTTGACCGACACGGACATCTGACGTTCGCCGTCCGCACTGGTCAGGGACATCGTTCCGGATCCCCAGACGGTGCCGTCGTGCCCCCAGAAGACGGCACCGCCGAGGTCGACCCTGTGCAGTCCGAGCCCGTACTGGATCGGCGACCCGTCCAGTGCCGTGGCCGGGACCGTACGCTGCATCTCCGCAAGGGAGGCCGGGCTGACGATCTCTCCGGCGAGCAGCCGGGCGTAGAAGCGGTTGAGGTCCGCCATGGTCGACACCAGCGCGGCCGCCACCCCCACCCAGGACATGTCGTAGACGCTGTAGTCGCGCGGCGGGTCGATCAGACCGTAGAACGCCTCGTACAGCCGCGAGTGCGGGCCCTCGACCTCCGTCCCCTTCGGGAACCCGGTGTGCCGGAGCCCGGCGCGGTCGATGACGCTCCGGGTGATGCACTCCTCGGCCGGCATCCCGGTCACCCGCTCCAGGAGCTCGCCGAGGAGCAGCCAGTTGACGTTCGAGTACACCCCCGTGGGCCCGCCGGGCTCGCCCACCGGAGGCGCCGAGAGCCCCATCTCGATCAGCTCGGCCGGGCGGAAGGTACGGGACCGGTTGTCGTCCAGACTCCGCGTCGACACGTCGAGGCGGGCCGGGAACCCCTGGAGGGACGGGAACGCGTAGGTGAGGTAGTCGGGGATGCCGCTCGTGTTGTTCAGCAGCATCCGGACCGTGATCCTGCGGCCCCGCTCGCCCGGCACGAGCTCCGGCAGGTAGTCCCCGATCGGCGCGTCGAGCCGGATGCGCCCCTGCTCGACCTGGAGCAGGACGGCGGCCGCGGTGAAGGTCTTGGTGACGCTGCCGACGCGGTGCCGCATGTCGACCGTGACGGGACGGCCGGTCGCGAGATCGGCGACCCCGGACGCACCGCTCCAGGTCCGGTCCCCGTCCCGTACCGCGGCGATCACGCCCGGTATGCCGGCGTGGTGGACGTCGTCCAGGGCGGCCTGCAGTCGTGTCGTCATCACATGAGTCCTTTCTCGATCATCGGTGGGGTCAGTCGGCGAGGGCGCGGCGCAGCACGGCGCCGAGTTCGGCGTTCTGCCGCTGCGAGACCTCGGCGGAGAGGATCGCCTGCGATCCGTGGAACGTGCCGGGCCACTGGTGGATCTCGACGGACACGCCCGCCTGGAGCAGACGGACCGCGTAGGCGAGGTCCTCGTCGCGGTTCGGGCAGAACTCGGCCGAGGCGACGTACGCCGGCGGGAGGCCGGACAGGTCGGTCGCCCGCGCCGGGGCGGCGTACGGGGTGGCGGGCCGGCCGCCGAGGTAGTGCCCCCAGGCGGCGATCGCCTTGCCGCGGTGGCGCTGCGGGCGCGGGACGAGCAG
>NZ_MWIG01000301.1:0-12913 GCF_002156145.1 Streptomyces sp. NRRL B-24572
CCGCCGCTTCCTCGCCGCCTACGCGGTCTGCCAGCAGGGCGGCGAGGAAGCGGCGGTTGGTCTCGCCGGTGACGCCGACGGCGGCCCAGCCGGTCAGGATGAGCCCGTCGACGTCCCCGAAGGAGGCGGCGACGGTCTCGGCGACCAGTGCCCCGCTGGAGTGCCCGGCGAGGAAGACCTTCCCGAAGCGGTACGGGGTCTGCCGGGCGCCCATCGTGTACGTACCGGCGCGGAGTTGTCCGACGACCTGGTGGGCGATGTCGGCGTGTGCCCCGCTGCACGAGGCGAAGCCGTCGGGGATGTCGCTGCTTCCGTAACCGAGCCGGTCGATCGTGACGGAGGCATGGCCCCGGCGGGCCAGTTCCCGGACGTGGTCGCGACCCTCGACGTTCAGGCGCCAGATCCACTCGCCGGTGTTGGTGCCGTGGACGTACAGGGTGACCGGGGGCCGGCCGGCACCTTCGAGGAGCGCGCGGGGGGCGGTGAGATGGCCCCGGACCGTGTACGTACGCCCGTCGGTGGTGCACTGGCTCTTCGTCCGGTTGACGTTGCGGACGACGAAGGAGACCGGCAGGTCGACGGGTTCGGCGGCGGTCGTGTCCCGGGCCCGCGTACCTCCGGCGGCTTCGGACGGGGCCGGGGTCCGCGCACTCCCGGCGGCTTCGGACGGGGCCGGGGTCCGCGTACCCCCGGCGGCCTCGGACGGGGCCGGGGGCACCGTGACCCGCTGCTCGGGACCCGCCGCCGTTCCGGTCGGTTCGGCGACGGCGACGGTGGCCACCAGCTCGCAGGCCACCATGACGACCGCCCCCGCGAACACGGCGGCACGGACGGCCGCGGCCCGCAGGCCGCGGCGCCGTCGACGCGCGGGGCGCGCGGGGCGCGCGGGTGCGGAGGTGCCGGTGTTCACGGCGTGAGTCCCTTCTTTTCGAGCCAGTCGGCGAGGAAGTCGTGGATCCGCGGCGCCCCGCGCTCCAGCGCGAGGAAGTGGCCGCTGCCACGGGCGGTGAGGAGCGTGGTGTCGCCCGTCCCCGTGAACCGGGCCCGGTGCTCGGAGCCGCCCCGGACCCTGCGGTCCTCCGCGCCGAAGACCAGCGCCACGGGCACCCGGATGCGGTCGAGGTGCCGGGTGTCGACCAGGACGCCCTCCAGCTGCGCGGCCTGCTCGCCGCAGGAGTGCCTGCTCTGCCGGGCGAGCGCCACTTCGAGGACCCGGGGGTCGGTGTCGGCGAAGCCGCCCTGCGCGAACTCGCGCGGGCCCGGGTCGAGATGGACGTACCCCACCGGGTCGTCCGGCTCGACCGCCGGGACTCCGCCCTGCATGCAGGAGGTGAGGGCGGCGAAGAACCGGGCGTCGTCCTCGTCGGTCAGACCGCTGTCGCTCCAGCCGGTCAGCACGAGTCCGTCCACGTCGTGGAAGGAGTACGCGGCGATCTGCGCGATCTGCGCGCCCCGGTCGTGCCCGGCGAGCGCCACCTTCCCGAAGCGGGGCGCGGTGGCCCGCCCCTTCACCGTGTACGCGCCCGAGCGCAGCCGTTCCACGATCTGGTGCGTCATGTCGGCGGCCCCGCCCAGGCAGAGCTGCCGGCCGTCGGGCCGGTCGCTGGCCCCGTACCCGACGCGGTCGAAGGTCAGCGAGATCTGGCCGCGGCGGGCCATCTCCTCGCTGTGGTGGTAGCCGGGCACGTCGACGCGCCAGTACCACTCTGCGGCCTCGAACCCGTGCTGGTAGACGGTGACCGGGAGCCTGCCGGGGCCCGGGCGGTCGAGCAGCCGGGCGGGGGCGGTGAGGTGGCCCCGGACCGTGTACGTACGCCCGTCGGTGTTGCAGGCCAGGACGGACCGGTTGCGGTTCACCACCCGGAACTCCACCGGAAGGTCGACGATCCCCTCGGCCTTCATCCGCTGCGCCGTACGGGCGCGGGCCTGCCCGGCGTCGTACGAACGCCCGGCGGCCGGCTCCGGCGCGCCGCCCCCGTCCTCGCCGAGCGCCCCGGCGACGGGCAGTCCGCCGAGCACCGCGGCGACGGCGAGCCCCAGGGCCGCTCTCCTCAGACCTCTGCCCATGTCCGCGTCCCTCCTTGTTCCCCGCGGGTCCGGTCGGCCGGATCAGCCGGATCGTCCGGGCCGCTCCGGTCGTCCTGACCGCTCCGGTCGGGTCCCGCTTCCGTGTCCGCCCCGGCGCCCGCCTCGCTCAGTCCGAAGCGCGCGTGCAGCCGCCGCAGTCCGGCCGGGGCCCACCAGGTGGCGCGGCCGCCGAGGGCCATCACCGAGGGCACCAGGAGGCACCGCACCAAGGTGGCGTCCATGACGACCGCGAGGGCCACCCCCGTCCCGAGCACCATCGTGTTCGTGATGCGGGACCAGCCGATGGCGACGAGCACCACGGCGAGGATCAGCGCGGCGGCGGTGACGATGCCGCCGGTCCGCCGCAGGCCCCGCTCCACGGCGGCCCGGTCGCCGGCGCCCCGGTCGCGCTCCTCCTTCATCCGGGCGAGCAGGAACACCCCGTAGTCCATGGAGAGTCCGAAGGCGAGGCAGAACATCAGGACCGGGACCGTGGTGTCGACGAACCCCGTCGGCGTGAAGCCGAGGAGCCCGGACAGCCGGCCGTCCTGGAAGACCCAGACGACGGCGCCGAACATCGCGGTGAGACTGAGCGCGTTGAGCGCGACCGCCTGGAACGGGATCAGCACGCTGCCAGTGAGCAGGAAGACCAGGAGCAGCGTCGTGACCACGACGAGCGCCAGCGCCCAGCCGAGCCGTCCCGTGATGCTGTCCTGGGTGTCCACCAGCGCCGCCGCCTGTCCGGCGGGCCGCGCCTGGACTCCGGGGGCGGTACGGATCTCCCTTATGTCCCGGACCAGTTGCTGGCTGCGGGGCGAGACCGTCTCCACCCCGCGCACCGGGACGACCTGGATCCAGGCCACCTCGCCCGACTCGCGCAGGGCGTCGACGGGGGTGCGCGGCTCGGTCCTGCGGCCGTCGGCGAAGACGCCCGCCGGGGTGCGCACCTCGGCGACGTCCCCGAGTGCGGAGACCTTCGTCGCGTACGCGGCGACGGCCTCCCCGGACTCGCCGGCCCTGACACCGGTGACCAGGACGTCGACGACCGCCGTCTCGCTGCCGTCGAACCGCTCCCGGATGATCTCCTGAACGGTGCGCGGTTCGGCCCCGGCGGGCAGTTGCCGGTCGTCGGCCATGCCGAACTCGGCGCGCAGGAAGGGCAGTCCGAGCAGGACGAGCAGGGCGAGCGAGCCGGCCGCGAAGACCGGTGCGCCCCGGCCGGTGACCGTCCGGGTGAGCCGGGACCAGGCCCGGCTGCCGCCCTGGGCCGTCCCGGCGCGGTCGCGGCCGAGGAGCCTGCGCAGCGGGCGGACCGGGTCCAGGGCGTCCACGCGGTGGCCGAGGACCGACAGCAGCGCGGGGAGCACGACCAGGGCGGCGGCGGCCGCGATCAGCACCACCGACATGCCCGCGTAGGCGAAGGACCGCAGGAAGAACAGCGGGAAGAGCAGCAGGGCCGCGAGCGCGACGGAGACGGTGAGCGCGGAGAAGATCACGGTGCGCCCGGCGGTGCCCAGCATGATCCGTACGGCCTCCGGCACCGGCCGGCCGGCCGCGAGCTCGTCGCGGAAGCGCCGCAGCATCAGCAGGGCGTAGTCGATGGCGAGGCCGAGGCCGAGCGCGGTGGTCAGGCTCTGGGCGAAGACGGACACGTCGGTGTAGCCCGCGATCACCCAG
Source organism: Streptomyces sp. NRRL B-24572 (assembly GCF_002156145.1). NCBI lineage: Bacteria > Bacillati > Actinomycetota > Actinomycetes > Kitasatosporales > Streptomycetaceae > Streptomyces > Streptomyces sp. NRRL B-24572. Next base: position 3,745 of record NZ_MWIG01000301.1, read on the forward strand.
AGGACCATGTTGGTGCCGGTGATGGCGACGATGCCGACGGCGAGCGGCAGCAGGGCGGAGACCGCGCTGCGGAAGACGAGGACGAGGACGAGGAGGGTGATCGGCAGGGCGAGCAGTTCCGACCTGACGAGGTCCTCGGCGATGGTCGTCTCGACCGTGTTGAGGATCTCGCCGGTCCCGCCCGCCCGGACGGTGAGCCCGTCGTGCGGGCCCCGGTAGGTCTCGGCGAGCCGCTTCGCCGCCCGGCCCACCGCCGCCTCGTCGCCGTCGATGTGGGCGGCGATCAGGGCGTAGCGGCCGTCGGTCGACTTCAGCGCGTCCGAGCCGCTCTGCCAGTACGACACGACGCCGCTGACCGCGCCCTCGTGGGCGAGGCGGTCGGCGAGCCGCAGTCCGGTGCGGGCCGCCTTCCGGTCGTTGACGCCGTCGGGGGCGTGCGCGAGCAGCACGAAGTTCGGGCTGCCGGCGGGGAAGTGTTCCTCCAGGACGTCGGCGGCGAGGGCGGACGGGGCCGACGGGTTCTCGGTGCCCTGTCCGGCCCGGAGGCGGTCGGCGGCCCCGGAGCCGAGGACCGCCGAGAGCACGACGAACAGCAGGGCCGCGAGGAGCACGGCCCGCGGGTTCCTCGACACGGCGGCGGCGAGCGGACGCAGCACGGCTCACCGCCTCCCGGAGGGGGCGGCGTCGGCCGGGAGCTGCCGGCGGCTCCGGTGCCAGGCGGCCTGGTCGGCGAGCGTCTGCTCCAAGGGCCGGAAGACGACGCCGAGTTCCCGTCGGGCGCGCTCGGAGGAGAACCGGGCCCGGTCCCCCTCGGTGAGCGTCCTGATGCCGGTGCGGGTGGCGACGGGGGTGCCGCCGGTCAGCCGGGCCTTCACCTCGGCGAGCCCGGCCACGCCGTGGGCGACGGCGGCCGGGATCGGCCGGGGCACCGTGCCGGTGCCGGCGGCCCGCACGATCCCGCGGCAGATCTCGTCCAGGGAGTGCCAGGAGCCGGCCACGACGTACCGCCTGCCGCTCTCTCCGCGCAGCGCGGCGGCGATCAGGGCGCCGGCCACGTCGCGGGCGTCCACCACGTGGTTGCCGACGCGTGGCAGGGCCCGGACCGCGCCGGAGGCCACCGCGAGGAACAGCCGTCCGGCGGAGGTGGGCGCCTGGTCGCCGGGGCCCCACATCCAGCCGGGGAGCACCATGGGGACCCGTACGCCGTCCGGGCCCTGCCGTTCGGTGAAGGCCCGCACGACGGCCTCGGCCCTGACCTTGCTCGCCCGGTAGGCGTGGGGCTGGTCGGGGGAGCCGTTGGGCGTGGACTCGTCGGCCGGGCGGCCCCGGTGGGCGTCGGGGTCGAGCGCGCCGGTGGAGCTGGTGTGGACGACGGTGCGGACGCCGGAGTCGGCCGCCGCGCGGAGGAGTTCCTCCACGGCGGTGACGTTGGTCCGCAGGAGCAGTTCCCGGTCGGCGTTCGGCTGGTAGTACTCGCGGAAGTAGGCGGCCAGGTGGAACACGGCGTCGGCGCCCGACAGGGCGGCGGCGAAGCCGGGGACGTCGGTCACGTCGCCGCGGACGATCCGCAGGTCCGGATGGGCGGGCAGCACCCGCCGGGCCCGTTCCTCGTCGCGGACGACCGCTCGCACCTCCGTGCCCCGGTCCAGGAGGGCGGTGACGACGGCGGTGCCGAGGAGCCCGGTCGGTCCGGTCACCACCGCGGTGCGCAGGGCCGCGTCCCCGGGAAGACCCGGGGACGCGGGAGACGGCTCGGTCATGCGCCGTCACTCCCCCGCCGGGCGCCGGCCGCGGGCGCGGGCTCGGACGCGGCGTCGGCGCCGGTGTCGGCGTTCTCGGTGCCCGTGTCGGGCCGCACCGTCGGTACGTGCCGGAGCAGCTCCCGCCAGCGGGTCGCCGTGGCGAAGGCGGCCGTCACGCCGTCCGGGCGGACGTAGAGCACCAGGGGCGCGTCCGGTGCCCAGCGGGTGAACAGGGGCTCGCTCTCCACGGCGACGGCGTACCGGACGCCGGGCTCCGCACCCCCCTCGGCGACGCCGTCCCCGTCCCGTCCCGCGAGCAGCAGGACGTCGATCTGCGCGGCCAGCGGGGACTGCCGCACGGACCGCAGGAGGCGCCCGGCGGTGTCGGCGGCCGTGCCCGTGGGCGTACCGGAGGTGACGACGAGCAGGGCGTGGCGGCCCGCGGCGAGGAAGCCGTGGGCGGTCCTGGTACGGGTGCCCGCGAGGGGCTCCCAGGCGGTGTCGGGCAGACGCCGGCCGGCCTCCGGCCGGGGGCCGGGGGCGGGCCGGGCGCCGCCCACGGCGTCCAGGTCCCCCGGCACCGCCGGACTGGCCGTCAGATCGGGGGCGATCTGCGCCAGTTCGGGGACCAGCTTGCGGTCCAGAGCGCCGCTGCGGGTCGCCAGGGTCAGGACCAGGTCCCGCACGGCCCGGCGCGGTCCGGACCTCAGCATCCACAGCCGGGTCTGCCGGTCGGAGTTCCGCAGGGCCCGCAGGGCGGCGGGCCGCCGCTCGGTCTCGTAACTGTCGAGGAGCTCGGGCGCCGCGCCCCGGGCGACCGCGGCGAGCTTCCAGCCGAGGTCGAAGCCGTCCTGCACCCCGGTGTTGAGGCCCTGCCCGCCGGCCGGGCTGTGGCAGTGCGCGGCGTCGCCGGCGAGGAAGACGCCGCCGCGCCGGAAGGTCGCGGCGACCTTGGTGTGGACGCGGAAGGTGGATCGCCACCAGGTGCGTTCCAGGGACCAGCCGGAGGGGCCGCGTTCGTCGAGGTGGCGCTGGAGTTCCCGCTCGTCGGGCGGCAGGGTCTCGCCGACCGGTTCCCGGTCGAAGAAGATCCGGTGGCCGCCGCCGGGCAGCGGCACCACCACGAGCACCCCGTGCGGGGTGAGGTGGTACTGGACCTCGTCCTCGGGCAGCCGGCCGCCGTACTCGCCGTCGCCGAGGAGGAAGTCCCGCGCGTAGGAGCCTCCTTCGAAGGGGATGCCGACCGCTTCCCGTACCCGGCTGTGCGCGCCGTCGGCGGCGATCAGATAGCGGGGCGCGAGTTCCTCCGTGCGCTCGCCGCGGCGCGCGGCCAGGGTGACCTCGGCCGTGGCGTCGCCGCCGGGCGGGACGGTGCACAGGCCGGTGGCCTCGGTGTTCCAGTCGACCTGGCCGCCTAGTTCGAGCAGCCGCTCGTACAGGACGCTCTCGGTGACGGACTGCGGCACGCACAGCGGTGCGGGGAACGCGGTCCCTTCGAGGGCACCGAAGCGGACCGCGCCGACCTGCCGGCCGCGGGACCAGTAGCTCGCGCCGGCCAGCGCGAGGCTCCGGTCCCGCAGCTGCCCGGCGACCCCGATGCGGCGCAGGATCTCCAGGGCGCCGCTCCACAGGATGAGGGCCTTGGGTTCGGACGCGGGCCCGCCGCGCCGGTCCACGACGCGGCACTCCACGCCGTGCTGGAGGAGGGTGCAGGCGGTGGCGAGACCGGTCGGTCCGGCCCCGACGACGAGGATGTCGCCCGCCTTCGCTGTGATGCTCATGCCGTGCTCGTCCTCGTCGGGTAGGCACCGCGCTCGTCGAGCAGGGCGTCGACCGCCCGCAGGGTGGCGCCGGTGGTGGTGAAGCCGATCGTGGTCATCCCCCGGGCCTCGGCCGCCGCGCAGTTCTCCGCCAGGTCGTCGACGAAGAGGCACTCCTCCGCGGGGACGGGGAGCCGGTCGAGGAGCCGCCGGTAGATCTCGGGATCGGGTTTGCGGACGCCCTCGGCGGAGGAGTCCACGACGGTGTGGAAGATCTCGTCGAGGGGCAGGCCGGCGCGCCAGCGGGGGCCCCACTCCTTCACGTTGTTGGTGAGGAGGGCGATGAGGTAGCCCGCCCGGTGGAGCTCCCCGAGGCGCTCGACGAGGGGTTCGTTGACGAGCCGGGCGCGGAACCACAGGTCGCCGAAGGGCACCCCGCCGAGCAGTTCGAGGCCGGGCGAGCCGGGCAGGTGGCGCAGCACGCGGAGGACCATCTCCTCCTCGGTGCACCGGCCGGTCTCCAGGTCGGCCATGGGCGAGCGCCCGTCGACCCGGGTCGCCGTGGCGAACGCGGCCTGGAGCTGCTCCAGGGGGACGCCGACGGTGTCGGCGAACGCCGCGAACGTCTCGTGGAGCGGGTTGGTGAGGACACCGCCGTAGTCGAGGACGACGGCGCGGATCCGGGGGGTGGCGGCGCCGCTCACTGGGCCACCTCCAGCTTGAGGCCGGCGACGGTCCGGTCGCGCTGCTCGAAGTCGACGACGACGGGGACGACGAGCGTCCCGAGGGTCTCGTCGTGCCGCAGCTGCTCGACGCGGGCGACGGCCCGGGTCGGGAGGTCCAGCTCGGCGAACTCCCGGAAGTCGACGTCCACGCTGACCACCTGCAGTCCGTCGGGCGCGATGCCGTGGAGGTGGGCGACGGCGCCGGTGGCCAGCTGGCGGGCCGCCTCCAGGAGCAGGTTGCCCGGGATGTGGTCGAGCCGGTGGTCGAAGAGGTGAGGGTGGCTCTGGTCGGCCACCACCATCGACGCCATCGCGCTGTCCCCCGCGGACAGCGGCTGCGTGATCACCACGTTGTACGGATTGCGGCGCCCGACCGTCGACGGGTCGGCCCGGACGTACTCGGGCACGAGGCTGCCGGTGCCCTCGACGCCGGCCCGCTGCCGGGTGCGGAGCGCCTGGTAGACCGACTTGGAGAAGAAGGCGAGGCCGCCGTCGATGCTGATGGCCTGCTCGCCGTCGATGGCGAGCGAGCCGGTGAAGTCGAGGGCCTGCACCCGGCCGTTGCGCTTGCGCTGCGGCAGGCAGGTGAGGGTGACGACCGCCTCGGCGGGCCGGTCGCCGGTGCGGACCGCGGTGAGGTCCGTCAGCCGGGTCCGCAGGCCGCGGAAGATGAAGGACTCCTCCAGGGGGACGTCCTCGTAGCGGTGGGCTATGTAGACGCCGGACTGTCTGATGACCTCCAGGAGGAGCAGGAAGTCGTGGGCGCCGGCGGTCTCGCCGATGATGTGGGCCCGCGGCAGCTGCGCCGCCACGTCGAAGGTCTCCTCCCTCCCCGGTGCGGGACGCGAGTCGGTGAGGAAGACCTCGGCCACGGCGGCGCGGTGGACCATGGCACGCGGCACCGTGGCGTCGTAACGCAGCGAGGGTCGCGCGGGAGTCGATGCTTGTGTATCGGCCGTGCTGGTCATGGTGTCTCCCCGTTCGGGTAGCCGGACCTGCGGAACCCTGCACGAAGGCACTGGAAGACACGCTGGAAGATCCCGTGAAGGAAGAAGGAAGGGACACGAGCGACACCCGGCCCTGTGATCCACCTCTCAGGATCAGAGGTTCCTCACCGCGTCAAGGGGCCGGAAGTCACTTGTTCACCAAAACTCCCTGGGGTAACCGATCGGTAACACGTAGCGTCGACCTTGTCGCACAGGTGCGCCACCGTGCCGTTGGCCAACATGCCCGCGGCAAGCCGCCCGGCGCACCGGAAGGGTGATATGTCCAGCGTTCTCTTACGCCACACCGGGCCTGACCGGGACAGCGGAAAGCCCCGCCTCCACCTGACCCTGTTCGGGCCCCTCCAGGGTCTCGTCGACGGCACCCCCCTCGAACTGGGGCCGCCCAAGCAGCAGGCCCTCCTGGCCGTCCTGCTGCTCCGGCCCGGACTCACCTCGGGACCCGAGCTGCTGACCGGCGCACTGTGGGGCGACGAGCCTCCCGCCTACGCCAAGAACCTGCTCCAGAAGTACGTCTCCGGTCTCCGCGCCGCGTTCACCGCCTTCCCCGCCGCCGACACGGGGGAGCCGGGGCGCGTCACGCCCGAGATGCCGAGCATCGTCTGGACCTCCGGCGGATACCGGCTGCTGACCGGCGACGCCTTCGTCGACCTCCAGGAGTACGAGCGTCTGGCCGCCGCCGGAACGGCCTCGGCGCTCACGGGCAACCTCCACGAGGCCGCCCGCTACCTCGACGACGCCCGCATCCTCGTCACCGGCCCCCTCGCGGAGGGGATCGAGGCCCCGGCCCTGGCACGGGAGCGGGTCTACCGGGACGAGCGGTTCCTCGCCGACATGGAGCTGCGCACCGAGATCGAGCTCGACCTCGGCCGGCACCGCAACGCCGTCCCGTACCTCTACTTCCTCCTCCACCGCCACCCGCTCAGCGAGCGCCTCGTCTGGCTGCTCATGCTCGCCCTGTTCCGCGCCGAGCGCGGCGCGGAGGCGCTCCGTCTCTACCGGGACTACCGCCACCGCACCACCACGGAGCTCGGCACCGAACCGGGCCGCGCCCTGCAGGACCTCCAGCGGCGGGTGCTCGACCAGGACCCCTGTCTGATGACCCTGCGGACGCTCTCCCCGTCCGGCCCCGCCCAGCGCACCACGAAGGGCAGGGGCAGGAACAGGGCGTCCGCGGAATCCGAGTGCAGCCGCTGACCGGCGAACGCCGCTCCTTCGGCGCCGGTTCCCGGTGGCAGACTGCACGCATGGACATTCACCAGAACCTGCTGAGCGGGCCGAACCCGACCTATCTGCCGGAGAACCAGGAGGCGAACCGCCTGCTCGTCGAGGAGTCGAAGCCGCCGGTCGAGGTCGTCGCCGCGCACCCCACCTTCTCCCTGGCCTGGGCCCTGCTCGCCGACGAGGCGTGGGAGGCGGGCCGCGTGGTCGAGTCGTACGCCTACGCCCGCACCGGCTACCACCGGGGTCTCGACGCGCTGCGCCGCGCGGGCTGGAAGGGCCACGGCCCCATCCCCTGGGAGCACGAGGCCAACCGCGGCTTCCTGCGCTGCCTGGCCGCGCTCGCCCGCGCCGCGGGGGCGATCGGTGAGCAGGACGAGGCGGAGCGCTGCGGTCAGTTCCTGAAGGACAGCAGCGCGGAGGCGTACGCCGAGCTCTCGAAGTAGCGCCGCCGCGGGTCAGGAGGCCGCGTCCCGCCGCCCGGGGTCGAGCGGCGGGGCCTGCACTCCGCAGTGGACCTTGCACTCCGGGTGGCAGTCCGCCGCCTCGGCCGGGGTCCGCATGGTCGTCCAGGCGAGGGCCGCGCCCACCACCAGGATCCCCGCACACATCGGCATCGCCCGCCGGAACGTCTCCCCGAACTCCTCCGCCGAGCGGTACGCCTCCGGGCCCATCCCGGCGAGCAGCGGCAGCGCGGCCACCGCGATCAGCCCGGCCGCGCGGGCGGCGGCGTTGTTGATGCCGCTCGCGAGGCCCGCCCGGGACACGTCCACCGAAGCGAGGACGGTCGCGGTCAGCGGGGCCACGAGGGTCGTCATGCCGAGCCCGAGGACGAGCATGGCGGGCAGCACATCGGTCACGTACGAGGCGTCCTCCCCGACCCGCAGCATCAGCAGCATCCCGCCGGCGCACAGCAGCGGCCCCACCGTGAGCGGGATCCGGGGCCCGATCTTCTCCCCCAGCTCCCCGGACTTCGCGGAGAGCAGCAGCATCAGCACGGTCGTCGGCAGCAGCGCCACACCGGCGCCGAGCGCCGAGTAGCCGGCGACCACCTGGAGCTGGAGTGCGGCCAGGAAGAAGAAACCGCCGAACGCCGCGTACACGCACAGGGTGACCAGGTTGACCGCCGTGAAGAGGCGGGAGCGGAAGATCGACGGGGGCACCATCGCCCGCTCCCCGCGCCTCCGCTCCACCACCACGAACCCGGCGCCGACCACCACCCCGGCCACCCCGGCCCACCAGGCCGCGCCGATCAGCGCGTACGTGACGAGCGCGAGCGCCGCCGCGCCCAGGACCGCGCCGAGCACGTCGAAGCGGCCGTGCGCGGTCTCGTCCCGCGACTCCGGCACGTGCCGCAGGGCGACCGGCACGCAGATCGCGGCGAGCGGCACGTTCAGCAGGAACACCCACCGCCAGCCGGGCCCGTCCACCAGCCAGCCGCCCACGAACGGCCCGATCGCCGCGCCCACCCCGCCGAAACCCGACCAGAGCCCGACCGCCCGCGCCCGGTCGTCCGGGTGGAAGCTCGCCTGGATCAGCGCGAGCGAGCCGGGCGTGAGCAGCGCCCCGCCGACGCCCTGGAGGGCGCGGGCCGCGATCAGCACCCCGGCGTTCGGGGCGAGCCCGCACAGCAGGGAGGCGAGGGCGAACCACACCACCCCGACGACGAAGACCTTCCGCCGCCCGAACCGGTCGCCGAGCGAGCCGCCGAGCAGGATCAGCCCGGCCAGGGTCAGCATGTAGGCGTTGACCGTCCACTGGAGGACGGCGAGGTCGGCGCCCAGGTCCTCGCCGATGTGCGGCAGGGCGACGTTGACGACGGTCGAGTCGAGCAGCGCCATCCCGGACCCGAGGACGGTGGTGAACACGATCCACCGGCCGGTCCCCGAAGCCATCCGCACGTCCCGCACGCCCGTGCCCGCACCCGCACCCGCACCCGCACCCGCACCCATGCCTGCATGGTCCCGCGAAGCCCGGGCTTCCGCCCCCCGACGGCTCAGACCGTACGCAACCGGTTCGCCGCCCTGACCAGCGCGTCCACGCCCCGCTCGGCCTTGTTCCGGGGGCAGCCGACGTTCAGCCGGACGAAGCCGGGCGTGCCGTACACCCCGCCCGGCATGATCGCGACCTTCTCCACCGCCACGAGCTCCTCCTGGAGCCGGGTCTCGTCGATGCCGAGCGGCCGCAGGTCGATCCAGGCCAGGTAGCCGGCCTGCGGGGGCGCCCAGTCGACCTCCGGAAGCCCGTCCGCGAGGCGCTTGCGGAGCATGTCCATCGTCCCCGCCACGTATCCGCGCAGCTCGTCCAGCCAGGGAGCGCCCTGCCGGTACGCGGCGATGTGGGCGGTCAGGGAGAGCACGGCGGGCGAGGCGAGCCCCTCGCCGGTCTCCATGCGCCGCACGAAGGCCTCGCGCTCGTCGGGGTCGCCGACGACGCCGTACGAGCCGGAGAGCGCCGGGAAATTGAAGGCCTTGGTGCCGGAGGTGACCAGGGCCCAGCGGCGGCCACGACCCGGCTCGGCGATCCGGGTCCAGGGGACGTGCCGGTGGCCGTCGGTCGTCAGGTCGGCGTGGATCTCGTCGCTGACGACGGCGGCGCCGTGCCGCTCGGCCAGCTCGGCGAAGGCGGTGAGCTCCTCCTCCGTCCACACCCGGCCGGTCGGGTTGTGCGGGGAGCAGAGCAGCAGCATCCGGCTGTCCGGCCGGGCCAGCTCCCGC
>NZ_MWIG01000302.1:0-7949 GCF_002156145.1 Streptomyces sp. NRRL B-24572
GCCTCGGCCGGGCCGGCGGCCTGGAGTCCCTCGAACCGGCCTCGGCCGTCGTCGGCTGGCTGCCGCCGGCCGCCGCGATCGGCGCGGTCGACTCCGCGAGCCGGGGCGACTACGCGGTGGCGGCGGCCCGGCTGCTGCTCACGGCGGCCGCCCTCGCGGCGCTCGTGCACTGGTGGCGGCGGAGCCTGGTGCGGCTGATGGTCGAGCCGGACGGCTCCACGATCGGCGCGGCCCCGGACGCGGGCGCCCGCGACAAGGCCGACTCGGGGCTGCTCGCCCGGCTCCTGCCGGGCGGACGCACGGGCACGGTGATGGAGCGCAGCCTGCGGTACATCTGGCGCGATCCGAAGACGAAGGCCGCGTGGGTGACCTCGCTGGCCATCGGCCTGATCGTCCCCCTGTTCAACGCCTTCCAGGGCGCGGGCTCGGTCTACTTCGCGTGCTTCTCCTCCGGCATGCTCGGCATGCTGATGTACAACCAGTTCGGTCAGGACACCTCGGCGTTCTGGATGGTCGCGCAAACCATCTCGACGGCGGCCGACGCGTACGCCGAACTCCGGTCACGGGCCCTGGCGCTGCTGACGATCACGCTGCCGTTCACGGTGCTCGTGACGGGCGTGACGGCCGGTGTCCTCGGCGACTGGGCGAAGCTCCCCGAGGCCCTCGGCCTGGCGCTCGGCCTGCTCGGCGCGATGGTCGGGACGGGCGCGGTGACCTCGGCGAACTTCCCGTACTCGATCCCCCAGGACAGCGGCTACAAGAACGTCGCGCCGGGGCAGGCCGGGCTGGCCTGGCTCTCGATCTTCGGCGGCATGGTCACGTCCGGCGTCCTGTGCTCCCCGCTGATCGCCGCGACGGTCTACCTCCACGTCTCCGATCAGCAGTCGCTGCTGTGGCTCCTGCTCCCGGCCGGTCTGCTCTACGGCGCGCTGCTGATCCTAGCGGGCCTCAAGCTGGCGGCGCCGCGCGCGGCGAAGCGCCTGCCGGAGATCCTGGCGGCGGTCAGCAAGGGGTGACCCCCTGGTTCGCCAGCACGCGCGCGAGGGCGGCGCGGCCGGCCGGGCCCCAGGTCGGCTTGCCGCCCGGGAGGCCGCGATCGCCCGCGCGGCCGATGTCGATGAGACCGGCCGCGCGGAGCAGGGCCCAGCCCCGGGCGCGGCGGACGGTGGCGTCGTCCACGCGCGCGTGGCCGTTGCCGTACGTGGCGTCGTCCACGCGCGCGTACGTCCGGAAGAACCGGTCGGCCGCGCCCTCCGGAAGGAGCAGCCACGCGGCCGAGAGGTCGGTGGCCGGGTCGCCCGCGCAGACCTCGCCGAAGTCCACCACACCGGCGAGGGTGCCGTCCGCGACGACGACGTTCGCCGGGTGCAGGTCCCCGTGCAGCCACAGCGGCGGGCCCTGCCAGACGGGGGCCGCGAGGGCGTCCTCCCACATGCTCCGTACGGCCCCGGGGTCGGCGTGTTCGGCGAGCAGCGGGAACCCCGCCTCGAACCCGGCCGCGAAGTCCGCGAGGGGCACGCCCCGGTCCGGGTTGGCGGGGGCGTCCTCGGGTACCTCGCGGTGGAGCGCCCGCAGGAAGCCGGCCAGGGCCTCGGCCGCGTGGTCGCCGCGTGTGACGGGGACGGCGTCGCTCGGCTCGCCCGGGACCCAGCGGGCGACCGTCCAGGTCCGGGGGAAGCGGTCGGAAGGCTCCCCGGTGCGTACGGGAACGGGCACGGGCAGCGGGAGCAGCGGCGCCAGGACGGGCAGCCAGCGGTGCTCCTTGCGGAGCAGGGCCGGGGCCCGCTCGGTACGGGGCATCCGTACGGCCAACTCGTCGCCTAGACGCCACAGTTGGTTGTCCCAGCCACCCGGGACCGGCCGGATCGGCAGCTCGGCGAGGTCGGGGTGCTGGTCGCGGAGCAGCGCGCGTACGAGGCTCTCGTCGATGTCCATGGGTCCGATCATCCACCGGCGCCCCGCTGAAATCCCTTGCTCCGCAGGGCCCGTGCGATCGATCCTCCCCGCATGGACCTTTCACAGCACGCGCCCCGGCCCCGCATCGAGCTCGAAGACGGACTCGCCCTGCGCACGTTCGAGGCCGAGGCGGACCTGCCGGAGTTCTTCCAGGTCATCGAGGAGTCGCTGGAGCACCTGCGGCCGTGGATGCCGTGGGTCGCCGAGCACAGCCGCGAGAGGACCGCGCAGTTCCTGGCCGGGCGGGCGGAGCAGTGGGCGAGCGGCGAGGCGTACAGCTACGCGATCGTGCTCGACGGGGCCATCGTCGGCTCCACCGGGCTGCACCGGCACGAGGACACCCCCGACGACACCGTCGAGCTCGGGTACTGGCTGCATCCCTCCACCACCGGTCGGGGCGTCGCCACGCGCGCCGCCCGCGCGCTCGTCGAGGAGGCGTTCCGCCTGCCCGGTGTCGCCGCCGTCGAGGTCGTCCACGACGTCGCCAACCACGCCAGCGGCGCCGTCCCCGCCCGCCTCGGCTTCACCACCCACCTCCGCCGCCCCCACGAGCCCACGGCCCCGGCGGAGACGGGCGAGGACCAGGTCTGGCGCCTCAGCCGGTGAACGCCGTTCCCCAGGATGCGCGGGTGACGCGATTCGACGAGGTGAAGGCGACGTTCTGGGACGAGGGCCCTCGCGAGGGCCGGTCCACGCTGACGGACGCGGTCGTACGCGACGCCGAGCAGCGGCTCGGCGTCCGTCTGCCGGCGGCGCTGCTGGAGCTCCTGCGGGTCCGCGACGGCGGTGTCGTGGCGGAGTCGTGGGACGCGTGTCCCACGGACGAACCGACCTCGTGGAGCGCCGACCACGTCCCGTTCGACGTCCTGATGGGCATCGGCGAGGACGACCACCTGTCGGTCCTCGACTCGGCCCACCTGATCGAGGAGTGGGGCCTGCCGTCCCCCCTCGTCCTGCTCTCCGGCGACGGTCATACGTGGATCGCGCTCGACTACCGGGCATGCGGGCCGGACGGGGAGCCGACCGTCACCTGGTTCGACGTCGAGGCCGAGACGGAGCTGCCCCTGGCCGGGGACTTCCGGACGTTCGTCGAGGGGCTGACGGCGGCGGCGGCGTTCGACGACGGCCAGGACTGAGGGGGCTGAGGAAGTTCGCCATGGGGGGAGCAACTTCCTTAATGGTTTGCAGTCGGTGAATCCGGTCGGGTAGGAAGCCTTCATGCTGAGAGGCACCAAGGTCGGGCTCCGGGCCCGGCACGAGGACGACATCCCGATCCTGCGGACCGAGCTCTTCGACGACGTGGTCAACGGCTCGCGGGCCGATCCCGGGCCGTGGCGGCCGATCACGCCCGGCTCGGACGACCCGCGGCTCGTGGTGGACGACACCAACGAGCGGAACGTCCCTTTCTCCATAGTGGAGTTGGAGGGCGGCACGCTCATCGGCTCCGCGACCCTGTGGGGCATCGACACCCACAACCGGGGCGCGCACATCGGTCTCGGGCTGCTGCCGGCCGCCCGCGGCAAGGGCTACGGCACCGACGTCGTCGCGACCCTCTGCCACTACGGCTTCGTCGTGCGCGGCCTGCACCGGCTGCAGATCGAGACGCTGGAGGACAACCACGCGATGCTGCGCGCCGCCGAGCGCAACGGCTTCGCCCGCGAGGGCGTGCTGCGGTCCTCCGCCTGGGTGCTCGGCGAGTTCCTCGACGAGGTGCTGCTCGGCCTCCTCGCCCAGGACTGGAAGCCGGCCACGCCGTCGAGCTGACGCCTCACATCCCGAAGAGCTGGATCACCCGCGTCACGGCCTGTGCGACCGGCGCGCCGACCTCGCCGACCAGCGCGGCCACGCCGGAGATGCCGCCGAGGGCCCGCCGGAAGGCGCCGCGTTCCGGGGCGTCCTCGGTGAGGGTGTCCAGCGAGGCTTCGAGGACCTCGCGGTCGCCCTCCGGGACCCGCTCGCGCAGCGCGATGACCAGGTCGACCAGCTCCTGGAGTGCGGCCCGCGGGTCCTGCGGGGCGTTGTACTGCTGCCCGACCTTGCCGGTGTTGTGGGTGCCGTAGACCTGGAAGTTGTCGCCGACCTGGCCGTAGTAGTTGGTCGTGCCGCGCTCGTGGTCGTTCCCGTCCCCGGTCACCTGCCCACCTTCCCCGTGTTGCCGCTGCCGAACACCTTGAAGTTGTCGCCGACCTGGCCGTAGTAGTTGGTGACGCTCTGCTTGAAGTACGCCTGGGGGTTGTCGATCGCCGCCATGATCTGCCGGACGAGGCTCTGCACCAGCTCCCGGTCGGTGGTGACCAGCGCGGTCCTGGGCGGGCCGGCCGTCTCGATGACCAGGGCGTAGTAGGTCCTGGTCAGCAGGACGCTCAGCAGTTTGAGCAGGAAGAGCCCGGCCAGTACGTACGCGGTGATCATCACCCCCTGCTCGTACTGCTCCCGGTCCGAGCCGGACAGCTCCGCCTTCCGGAGGACGAGGAGCGCCCCCGCCACCAGCACCGCGAGGACCACGGTGGACTGCAGGAAGCGGCCCACCGCCTTCGCGCGCTCGGGTTTGATCCTGACCGTGGTCGCCCGGGCGATGTTGTTGAGGGGATACGCCTCCGCGCCGACCCAGAGCACCCGCTTGCTGAGCTCGACGACGGTGACCTTGCGTCTGGCCATACGGATCCCCCTGCGCCCGACCCACCTCGACCTAGCACGAAGGATCCTCGCGAACGCCCTGATCGGCAACCCAAATCGCCCATCGGACAAGGGAGTTCATGCGGTGGCGATGCCCATCATGATTTCGTCATCGGCATTCGCCTGTATGGAAGCGGAGTCGAGCTTGTCGGCGCTTACGACGAGGACGGTTTTCCCTGGCTTCCACCCCTTGCCCCCGATGTCGAACTTGCCCGGCGTCGCCGGGCTTTCCACCAGCGTGCAGTCGGCGGAGGGAACCGCCCGTGCCGTACTCGTGGTGAGCGCCACCGACCCGAGCAGCAGCGACGAGACCGTCAGCCGAGGAGATTTCCGAGGGAGCGGGCAGGGCCGTCCACGGCCCCGTCCTCGTACGGCTGCCACCCCGTCCGTGGTGGCCCCGAGGGACCTCGGCTCCTTCCGTCGTCTCGCCGATCACCGTCTCTGTCGATTCGGGCCCGGACGACGTGAAGGGTCTCCACCCGTCGGGGTGGAGACCCTCACTCGCTGCTCACCGGATCAGAACGTGCCGCGCAGGTGCGCCCAGTTGACTTCCCAGCTCTCCGGGAGGCCCGGGTTGAGCGCGCCCGTGCCCTTGCCGCTGTAGAGGACCAGGCAGCCCACTCCCTGGCAGCCCTCGCCGTTGTACGCGCTGGTGGTGACGGTGGCCAGGTCGTTGAGGCCGTCCCCGCCGAAGTCGCCGACCGCGAGGAACGAGGCCATGACGTTCCAGCCGCCGGAACCGATCAGGACGCGTGCGCCGAAGCCGCCGGTGCCGGTGCCCGGGTAGAACCAGAGCTTGCCCGTGGCCCCCTCGCGGGCGATCAGATCGGCCTTGCCGTTGCCGTTCATGTCGCCCGGCGCGACCAGCGCGTTCATCGCGTTCCAGCCGCCCGAGCCGATGAGCCTGCGCGCGCCCAGGGTGCCGGCGGACGTGCCGGGGTAGGCCCAGAGCTTGCCCGTGGACGGCTCGACCGCGAGCAGGTCGGAGCGGCCGTCGCCGGTCAGGTCACCGTACGCGGTGATCCTGCTCATGCCGTTCCAGCCGCCGGAGCCGATCAGCTTGCGGCTGCCGAGGGCTCCCGTGCCGGTGCCCGGGTAGAGCCACAGCTTGCCCGTGGCCGACTCGCGGGCGATGACGTCCTCGCGGCCGTCACCGGTGAAGTCGCCGTGCCGGGTGAGGGCGTTCATCGCACCCCAGCCGCCGGCACCGACGAGCCTGCCCGTGCCGTCACCGGGCAGGAACCACAGACGGCCCGCCTCGTCCCGGGCCAGGACGTCCGACCTCCTGTCGGCGTTCAGGTCGCCGAAGCCGGCCGCCTTGGGGGCGGTGGCCGCGTGCCACTCCGGGTACGCGGTCCCCACGCACTCGCGCTCGGTGGGGACGAGCTTGATCGAGCTGACCGAGTTGCTGCCGGGGCCGCCCCACTCGGTGCCCGCCGGGTCGGGCGGCAGCACGCTGGGACCCGCGGAGGCGGTGTAGTTCTGGCCGTCGTACAGGCAGAGGTACTTGTTCGTGTGGTTGACGACCGAGCGGAACGTGTTGTCCCAGGTCCCGAGGGTCGCCCTGTCCACGTTCGTCTTGTACATGGAGCCGGTGCCGTTGTCCGTCTTCCAGGCGCAGAAGTAGCCGGACGGGCAGTCGCTGATCGCGGCCTGCGCGGGCGCGGCCGTCGCCGTGCCGAGCGCGCCCAGGGCCGCCAGGCCCAGCAGCGATGCCAGGCCTCGTCTCATTGCCTTACCCATTTTCTCCCCTCCCCATGACCGTGCGCGAGGGGGCACGCCCCCTCGCGCACGGTCTTCAGTTCACGCTGTGGATCAGAACGCGCCGTTCAGGCCCCACCAGTTGGCGTCCTCCGGGGAACCCGCGTTGAACGCGCCCGTGCCCTTGCCCGTGTACAGGACCAGGCAGCCCACACCGCTGCAAGCGGCGTTGGAGTAGCTGCTGTTGGTGATGGTGGCCAGGTCGTTGCGGCCGTCGGCGTTGAAGTCGCCGACCGCGAGGAACGAGGCCATGACGTTCCAACCGCCGGAGCCGATCAGGACGCGCGAGCCGAGGGTGCCGGTGGCGGTGGCCGGGTAGAAGTACAGCTTGCCCGTGGAGCCCTCGCGGGCGACCAGGTCGGCCTTGCCGTCGCCGTTCAGGTCACCGGCGGCGACCAGGGCGTTCATGGCGGTCCAGCCGCCCGCGCCGAGCAGCTTGCGCGCGCCCAGGGCTCCCGTCGAGGTGCCCGGGTACAGCCACAGCTTGCCCGTGGACTTCTCGATGGCGAGGAGGTCCGAGCGGCCGTCGGCGGTCAGGTCACCGAAGGCGGTGAGCTTGTCCATGGCGTTCCAGCCGCCCGAGCCGATCAGCTGGCGCGAGCCGACGGCGCCCGTGCCCGTGCCCGGGTAGAGCCACAGCTTGCCGGTGGAGCCCTCGCGGGCGATGACGTCCTCGCGGCCGTCGCCGGTGAAGTCACCGTGGCGGGTGAGGGCGTTCATGACGTTCCAGCCGCCGGCACCGACGAGCTTGCCCGTGCCGTCGCCGGGCAGGAACCACAGGCGCCCGGCCTTGTCGCGGACGAGGACGTCCGACTTCTTGTCGGCGTTCAGGTCGCCGAAACCCGCCGCCTTGGGGGCGGTGGCCGCGTGCCACTCCGGGTACGCGGGCAGGACGCACTCGCGCTCGGTGAGGACGAACTTCAGCGAGCTGACCGAGTTGCTGCCGGGGCCGCCCCACTCGCTGCCCGAGGGGCTGGGGTCGATCACGCCGGCGCCGTTGGTGTCGTCGTAGTTCGCGCCGTCGTACAGGCAGGCGATCCTGCTCGTGCGGTTGACGACGGAACGGAACGTGTTGTCCCAGGTCCCGAGCGTCGCCGTGTTCACGTTCGTCTTGTACATGGAGCCGGTGCCGTTGTCCGTCTTCCAGGCACAGAAGTAGCCGGACGGGCAGTCGCTGATCGCGGCCTGCGCCGGCGCCACGCCCGCGCCGAAGAGGCCGAGCGAGGTGAGCCCCAGCGTCGTGGCCACCGTGGCCACGCGCCGCAGCATGGAAATGCGCATCGAGTTCCCTCCAACCGGCGCGGAGACGTGCTGCTCGACGCGCCGTGAGAGGGACCGTACCGTGCCGGGTCCCCCACCTCGCCGGAGGGGCCCCGTTTCCGGAAGGCCCCTCCCCGCGGGGTGTTCGAGGGTGCGGTCAGGGAGTGAGCACGCCGTTCAGGAAGGGCTCGACCGCCTCGCTCCAGGCCTCCGGGTGGGTGTAGTGGAGGAGGTGGCCCGCGTCGGGGATCTCCGCGTACGCCCCGTGGGGCAGCACCCGGACCATCTCCTGGGCC
>NZ_MWIG01000303.1:0-6794 GCF_002156145.1 Streptomyces sp. NRRL B-24572
CGCTCGAGCAGGGGGGACCCCCTCGCCCCCGCGGAACGCCTGCCCACACACCCTCGCTCCCCCTCAGAGTCTCGGGTCGACCGGTTCCGACTCCAGGGCGAGGACCGCGAAGACGGCCTCGTGGACGCGCCAGAGCGGTTCGCCCGCGGCGAGGCGGTCGAGGGCCTCCAGGCCGAGCGCGTACTCGCGCAGCGCGAGCGAACGCTTGTGGCCGAGGAAGCGCTGCCGCAGCCGCTCCAGGTTCTCCGGACGGGTGTACTCGGGACCGTAGATGATCCGCAGGTACTCCCGGCCCCGCACCTTCACGCCCGGCTGCCCGAGGCGGCCGTTCGCGTCCCGTACCAGCGCCGCCAGCGGTTTGACGACCATGCCCTCGCCGCCCGCCGCGGTCAGCTCGAGCCACCAGTCGGTGCCGGCGCGCACCGAGGCCTCGTCGCCGGTGTCGACGACGAGCCGGCGGGTGACCTGGAGCAGCCCGGTCGGGTCGTGCTCGACGAGCCGGTCGAGCCGGGCGAGCTGCTCGTCGTGCGGCACGGCCGCGAGCGAGCGCCCGCGCGCCGCGAGCAGCTGGAAGGGCGCGAACCGCACGCCGTCGAGGCCCTCGGTCGGCCAGCAGTACCTGCGGTACGCCTCGGTGAAGGCCTCCGCGTCCGCCGCCCGCTCGCGCTGCTTCGCGAGCAGCCCGTCGACCCCCTCGACCCCGCGCGCCACCGCCTGCTCCAGGGCGGCGACCGCACCCGGGAAGACGGCGCCGGAGGCGGCGCCGACCGCCGCGTACTGCGCGCGCAGCAGCCCGGCCGACTTGAGCGACCACGGCATCAGTTCGCCGTCGAGCAGCAACCAGTCCGTGTCGAGTTCGTCCCAGAGCCCGGCGGCGCCGATCGCCGTCCGCAGCCGGCCGAGGACCTCCTCGGTGACGTCGGCGTCGTCGAAGAAGGGCCGCCCGGTACGGGTGTGCAGCGCGCCCGTCACCCCGCTCACGCCGAAGCGCTCACGGGCCGCGTCGGCGTCCCGGCAGACGAGGGCCACCGCGCGCGAGCCCATGTGCTTCTCCTCGCACACGACCTTCTCGACGCCGTCCGCCCGGTACTGGGCGAAGGCCTCGGCCGGGTGCTCCAGGTAGTGTCCATCAGCGGCTCCGCCGCGGGCCTCCTCCTTCGAGGTGGCGACCGGCGCCATCGTCGGCGGCAGGTAGGTGAGCAGCCGCGGGTCGACCGCGAACCGGCTCATGACCTCCAGGGCCGCCGCCGCGTTCTCCTCGCGCACGGCGACGTTCCCGCCGTGGCGGGTCTCCACGGTCCGCCGCCCGTGCACGTCGGCCAGGTCCAGGGGGCGTCCCTGGTGCCCGCCGGGCGCCTCGGTGGCGAGCGGCTTCGCCGGCTCGTACCAGACGCGCTCGGCCGGTACGTCGACGAGTTCGCGCTCCGGCCAGCGCAGCGCGGTCATCTTCCCGCCGAAGACGGCCCCGGTGTCGAGGCAGATGGTGTTGTTGATCCAGGAGGTGTTCGGCACGGGCGTGTGCCCGTACACGACGGTGGCCCGGCCCCGGTACTCCTCCGCCCACGGGTAGCGCACCGGCAGCCCGAACTCGTCGGTCTCGCCCGTCGTGTCCCCGTACAGCGCGTGCGAGCGGACCCGCCCGGAGGTCCGGCCGTGGTACTTCTCCGGCAGACCGGCGTGGCAGACGACGAGGTTCCCGCCGTCGAGGACGTAGTGGCTGACGAGCCCCTCGATGAACTGTCCGACCTCCGCCCGGAACTCCTCGCCCTCCCGCCCCAACTGCTCGATGGTCTCGGCCAGTCCGTGCGTCTCCTGCACCTTCCGGCCCTTGAGCCACCGGCCGAGCTTGTTCTCGTGGTTGCCGGGGACGCACAGGGCGTCGCCCGCGGCGACCATCGCCATGACCCGGCGCAGGACGCCCGGCGAGTCGGGGCCCCGGTCGACGAGGTCGCCGACGAAGACGGCCGTCCGCCCCTCGGGGTGGTGTCCGTCGACGTAGCCGAGCTTCGCGAGCAGGGTCTCCAGCTCGGAGCTGCAGCCGTGGACGTCGCCGACGATGTCGAAGGGTCCTGTGAGGTGCCGCAGGTCGTTGAAGCGGCGCTCCAGGACGACCTCGGCGGCCTCGACCTCCTCGACGGAGCGCAGCACGTGCACCTTGCGGAAGCCCTCGCGCTCCAGACCGCGCAGCGAACGGCGCAGCTCCCGCCGGTGGCGCTGGATGACGTGCGCGGGCATGTCCGCCCGGTCGGGCCGGGCGGCGTTCCGGGTGCGGCAGACCTCCTCGGGCAGGTCGAGGACGATCGCGATCGGCAGCACGTCGTGGGTCCTGGCCAGCTGGACGAGCTGGCGCCGGGCCTCCTGCTGCACGTTGGTGGCGTCGACGACGGTCAGCCGCCCGGCCGCGAGGCGCTTGCCCGCGATGTAGTGGAGGACGTCGAAGGCGTCCCGGCTCGCGGACTGGTCGTTCTCGTCGTCGGCGACGAGCCCCCGGCAGAAGTCGGAGGAGACGATCTCCGTCGGCTTGAAGTGGCGCCGGGCGAAGGTGGACTTGCCGGAACCGGTGGCACCGACGAGCACCACGAGGGACAGATCGGTGACGGGCAGGACGCGGGTCCCGGTGGTCATCTCGGTCCCTCCTTCTCGGTGTCGGTACGGCTGAAGACGGCCATCTGGGTCGGCGGCCCGACCTCCGGGTCGTCCGGTCCCACGGGGGCGAACTCGACCCCGTACCCGTACTGCCCGGCGACGCCGGCCGCCCAGGCCCGGAACTCCTCGCGGGTCCATTCGAAGCGGTGGTCGCCGTGCCGGACGTGCCCGGCCGGGAGCGACTCCCAGCGCACGTTGTACTCGACGTTCGGCGTGGTCACGACGACCGTACGGGGCCGGGCCGAACCGAACACCGCGAACTCCAGGGCCGGCAGCCTCGGCAGGTCCAGGTGTTCGATGACCTCGCTGAGCACGGCCGCGTCGTACCCGGCCAGCCGCTTGTCGGTGTACGCGAGGGAGCCCTGCGTCAGCTTCACGCGGGCGGCCTGCCGCTCCCCCATCCTGTCGAGCCGCAGTCGGCGCGCGGCGATGCCCAGGGCCCGCGCGGACACGTCGACACCGACGATCTCGGTGAAGCGCGGGTCCTTGAGCAGGGCCTGCACCAACTGCCCCTGCCCGCAGCCGAGGTCGAGCACGCGAGCCGCACCGGCGCCGTGCAGCGCGGCGAGGATCGCCTCCCGTCGCTGCTCGGCGAGCGGCACCGGACGCTCCTCCGTGTCGGTGGTCTCGTCGACGGCGTTGTCGACGTCCTCGACGTCCAGGCCCTCGGCCTCGGCGAGCCGGACCAGTTCGAGCCGCTCCGTCGCCTCACGGGCCAGGCCCCAGCGGCGCGAGAGGTAGCGGGCGGTGATCAGCTTCCGCTCGGGGTGGCCGGCCAGCCAGCCGTCACCGGCGCGCAGCAGCTTGTCGACCTCGTCGGGCGCGACCCAGTAGTGCTTGGCGTCGTCGAGCACGGGCAGCAGGACGTACAGGTGGTTGAGGGCGTCCGCGAGCCGCAGCTCGCCCTCCAGGACCAGCCGCACGTACCGCGAGTCGCCCCACTCGGGGAACTCCCCGTCCAGGGGCACCGGTTCGGCGTCCACCGTGTCCCAGCCCAGCGGCCCGAACAGCGCCCGCACCAGCTCCGCGCCGCCCCGGGCGGGGAGCGCGGGGACCTCGACGCGCAGCGGCAGCGGCGCGGCGGCCCGCTCGGGCATCGCCTTGCACTCGCCGTGCAGCGCGGTCTTGAAGACCTTGGCGAGCGCGACCGCGAGCAGCGAGGACGCCGCGTAGGGCCGGTCGTTCACGTACTGCGCGAGCGCCGAGTCCGGGGCGCCGCCCCGGCCCTTGCCCTTGCCGCGGCGCACCAGCGCCACGGGGTCCACCTCCAGGAGGAGTGCCGCGGTGCACCGCTCGGCGCTCGCCTCGGGGTAGAGGACGTGCGCCGTGCCGTGCGAGGTCGAGAACGCCTGCGCCCGCTCGGGATGCTTGTGCAGCAGGAAGCCGAGATCGGTCGCGGGTCGCTCCGGGTTGCCGGTCGTACTGATCGTCAGGAACACACCTTCGAGTATGGTTCGCCCCTCCCCTCCCCACCAGGCATTTTCCGCGCCGCCGGGACCGGGGCCGCGGCCTCAGCCGGTGCTGTCTCCTCCTTGCGTCGCCAGGGCGTCGGCGAGCGCGCCGATGGTGGCCGGGCCGACGCGGCAGCAGCCGCCGACGAGCCGGGCACCCGCTTCCGCCCAGCCGACGGCCCACGCCGGGTCGAAGGCCATGTCCCCCTGCCAGCCCCGCGCCCGGGCGTCCCACCGCTCCCCGCTGTTCGGGTAGACCACGGCCGGCTTCCCGGTCACGGCCACGGCGAGCTCCACCGCGTCCCCCGCCTCGGCCGGGTCGCAGCAGTTCACCCCGACCGCCACGACCTGCTCGTTCCCCGCGGCGACCGCGAAGGCCTCCGCCAGGTCCTGTCCGGCCCGGGTCCGCCCGCCCTCGACGGTGTACGAGAGCCACACCGGCACCCCGCACCCCTCGGCCGCCCGCAGCAGCGCCTCGGCCTCCTCCGCGTCCGGGACGGTCTCCAGGGCGAGGACGTCCGGCGCCGCCCCGGCGAGCACCTCGATCCGGGGCCGGTGGAACCGTTCGAGCGCGCCCACGGACAGCCCGTACCGTCCCCGGTACTCGCTGCCGTCCGCGAGCATCGCCCCGTACGGTCCGACGGACGCGGCGACCCACACCTCCTCCCCCGCTCCCTCCGCCGCCGTCCGGGCGAGCTCCACGCTCCGGGCGAGCAGCCGCGCCGCCTCCTCCGGGCCCGTGCCCCGCCGGGCGAAGCCCTCGAACGTGGCCTGGTAGCTGGAGGTGATCAGCACCCGCGCCCCGGCCCGCACGTATGCCGTGTGGGCCGCCTCGATCTGCTCGGGCCCGTCGGCGAGGAGCCGCGCGGACCAGAGCGCGTCCGAGAGGTCGCAGCCCTGCGCCTCCAGCTGGTTGGACAGCCCTCCGTCGAGGACGAGCACCCCCGCCCCGAGGGCTTCGGCGAGCGTGGTGACCGGTCTCATCGGATCGCCCCCGCTCATCCCAGCTGCGACTGGACGCGGGCGGAGATCAGCTCCAGGTGGTCCAGGTCCTCCAGGTCCAGGACCTGGAGGTAGACCCGGGAGGAGCCGATCGCCGCGTACCGCCCGAGCTTGTCGACGACCTCCGCGGGCGAGCCCGCGAGCCCGTTCGCCTTGAGCTCGTCCACGTCCCGGCCGATGGCGGCGGCCCGGCGGGCCACCTCGGCGTCGTCCTTGCCGACACAGACCACCAGCGCGTTCGAGTACACCAGGTCGCCGGCCGGCCGCCCGGCCGCCTCGGCGGCGTCCCTGACCCGGCCGAACTGCCGCTCGCTGTCCTCGACGGACGCGAACGGGATGTTGAACTCGTCCGCGTACCGCGCGGCGAGCCGCGGCGTACGGCTCGCGCCGTGCCCGCCGATCAGCACCGGGACCCTGGACTGGGCCGGCTTGGGCAGCGCGGGCGAGTCGGCCAGCTGGTAGTACTCCCCGTGGAAGCTGAAGGTCTTCCCGACCTCGGTCTCCCACAGGCCGGTGACGATCGCCAGCTGCTCTTCGAGGCGGCCGAACCTCTCCTTCGGGAAGGGGATGCCATAGGCCTTGCGCTCCTCCTCGAACCAGCCCGCTCCCAGGCCCAGTTCGACCCGGCCGCCGGACATCCGGTCCACCTGGGCCACCTGGATGGCGAGGACCCCGGGGAGCCGGAAGGTGCCGGCCGTCATCAGCGTGCCGAGCCGGATCCGCTTCGTCTCCCGGGCCAGGCCGGCCAGGGTGATCCAGGCGTCCGTCGGTCCGGGCAGCCCGTCCCCGCTCCCCATCCTGACGTAATGATCAGAGCGGAAGAAGGCGTCGAATCCGAGCTCCTCGGTGGCCCGGGCCACCGTGAGGAGGGTGTCGTAGTCGGCCCCCTGCTGGGGTTCCGTGAAGATGCGAAGATCCATGCCTCCATCCTGCACCGTCGGGTGCCTGTCAACATCGCCGTCAGCTCCCCGTCCGCACCGGCTCGGTCGGGTGAATATCCAGCTCCCTGGCGGGCCGCGTCCGCCCTGGCCAGTGACCGGGGCCCGGCACCGTCGTTGGCTCGGGCGGAGCCGGACCGCCCGGCCCGCGCGCCGGCGGCCACTGCCGGTGCGTCTCTCTCACGGCCCCGTCCTCGGCGGCGGGGCCCGGGCCGAGGAGGCCGCCATGTCCCAGGAAGCCGCGCCGGAGCGGGCCGTGCCCGAACAGCCGGTGCCGCAGTCCGTGCCCGAGCAGAAGGGCGCCGGCGCCCCCAAGGGCCTGCTCCAGCAGATGGAGGAGCTGATGGCGGCGCTCTCCGCCGACCTCTCCCAGCTGGACGCCGACCTCCAGTCCACGTCCGACCGCCGCACCCAGGAACCCGAGCCCCAGCAGGGCCCCCGCCCCGAGCACCGCGACGCCCAGCGCCAGGGCCCCGACCAGCACTGACCCGAGCACCAGGACCACGGCCGGCACCGCCCCTGCCGGCAGTGCCTCCACCGGCAACGATCCGACCGGCATCGCCCTGGTCGGCACCGTCCCGGTCGACATCTCCCTGGTCGATCCCACCCCGGTCGACACCGCCCCGAGCAGGGCCGCCGCCTCCCCGCGCGCGGCCGGGCGGGCCCGGGACGGGGCCCGCCGTGGTAGGGGCGCGCGGGGAGGCGGCGGCCCTGCTCGGGGCGGTGTCGGCCGGTGTGGGATCTACCAGTGAGGTGT
>NZ_MWIG01000304.1:0-1801 GCF_002156145.1 Streptomyces sp. NRRL B-24572
CCGGCTCGTCCTCGGCGACCTCGCCGCCGAAGTTCCGCAGGAGCGCCTCCAGGCCTCCGTCGAAGCCCTGGCCGACGGCGGCGAACCGCCACACGTCCTTGAGGTAGAAGTCGCCGAGCATCACCGCGCGTTCGGTGGAGAACTCGGCGCCCGTGAACGCGTACCGCGCGACCTCCTCGCCGCCCGCCACGATCCGCAGGTGACCGGGGCCGATCTGGGACATCTGGCCGGCGCCGTCGATCGTCGCGGTGAACGACAGCTTGTGGATGTTCGCGGGGATGCGGTCGAGGGTGACGCGGAAGGACTCGGTGTCACCGGACTGCGCGCCGAGCAGCTGGATGGACTCCTCGGGCGACTTCGGCTGGTTGAAGAAGACGAAGTAGCGGTCGTCGGAGAGCCGCTCGTCCGCGTCGAGCCCGAAGCAGCTGATGTCGAAAGTCAGTCCGGGTGCCGCGATCTGCACACCCACGTACAGATCGGTCCCCGCGGTCAGATCACTGATCTTGGCCTTGTGGCCGCGTTGGAATTCCCTGGCCATGCGTAACGACCGTCCCCCATCCCGAATGGCGAATGCTCGCGCCAGGCTAACCGCTGGGCACGACATTGAGACAGGTGAGGTCGTATCCGGTGTCGTATTCGGTACGGAATCAGGAAACCCGGGCACGCGCGCGTGGCGGTGCCGTCACTCCTCGCGAGCCTCCGGAAGGTGCGGCAGGCGTCCGGCGGCGACCACGCCCTCCAGATAGCCGCGGGCCCGCTCGGTGCGGGGGTACGCCTCCAGGAGCCGCCAGAACCGCGGACCGTGACCGGGCACCAGGAGATGGGCCAGTTCGTGCAGGAGGACGTAGTCGACGACGTACTCGGGCATGCCCTGGAGCCGGTGGGAGAGGCGGATGCTGCCCTCGGAGGGGGTGCAGGAGCCCCAGCGGGTGTTCTGGTTGGTCACCCAGCGGACCGAGCCTGGGCGGGCCCGGCCGCCGAAGTACTGCTCCGAGAGGTGCAGCGCCCGCTCGGTGAGCTCACGGTCGCCGAGGACGCTCCGGCGCTCCTGGGCGGCGAGCTTGTCGAGCATGACGCCCACCCAGCGGCGCTCCTCCGCCTCCGACATGCGGGCCGGGATGAGCACGATGGTCCGGTCGCCCTCGCGGTAGGCCGAGACGGATTTCCTGCGCCGTGGGCTTCTGCGGACCTCGACCGCACTCGTCCCCGCCCCGCGGGGCGGTTCGCTGGTCACGCTGCGCTGTGGGTCGGCGGGCACGGCCCCGACGTTACCCGCTGCCGGCGGAGGAAGTCCCGCCTCGGGAGTGGTTTCGGGAACGATCCGACCCGACCGCGCACCATTTGAATGACTAATCCCCTGGCCTGTGGACAACTTTCGGCACCGGTCACGGCGGCGGGGCATTCTCACTTCGGGCGGCGGAATGCCGCTGTCGATCATGAATGCGGGCACGGACGAGGACGGACGTCGAGGACGGACATGGGGACGAACGGGGGCGGGGAAATGCATCCGATGGTGAAACCGGCGCTGCGGAGGGCGTGGCGGAATCTGCGGTACGTCCAGTTCGGCGTCGCCCCCGCGCACGCGGTGGTGCTCGGCCCGGTCGGCCAGGAGACGGGGGCGGTGCTCGGGCTGCTCGACGGCACCCGCGGGACCGCGCTGCTGAGGGCCGAGGCGCGGGCGCTCGGCCTCCCGGACGGACGCCTGGAGGCGCTCCTCGGCCGGCTCGAGTCGGCCGGACTCCTCACGGACGCCGCGACCGGGCGGCCCGGGCACGCCGGCCCGGGCCGCCGGCGCGGCGTC
>NZ_MWIG01000305.1:0-15651 GCF_002156145.1 Streptomyces sp. NRRL B-24572
CAGAGCCTCTCGAAGGGCGCCCCGGGAGGTGTCCCGGAGCGCCCTTCGAGAGGCTCTGAAGCCGGCCTGGCGGCCCGCGTCAGCCGTTCTTGATGCGGTTGGTGAGTTCGGTGACCTGGTTGTAGATGGAGCGCCGCTCCGCCATCAGGGCACGGATCTTCCGGTCCGCGTGCATCACCGTCGTGTGGTCGCGTCCGCCGAACTGCGCGCCGATCTTCGGCAGCGACAGGTCCGTGAGCTCGCGGCACAGGTACATGGCGATCTGTCGGGCCGTCACCAGGACGCGGCTGCGCGAGGATCCGCAGAGGTCCTCCACCGTCAGACCGAAGTAGTCGGCGGTGGCCGCCATGATGGCGGGGGCGGTGATCTCCGGCGAGCTGTCCTCGCCCCCGGGGATCAGGTCCTTGAGGACGATCTCGGTCAGCCCGAGGTCCACCGGCTGCCGGTTGAGGCTCGCGAAGGCCGTCACCCGGATCAGCGCGCCCTCCAGCTCGCGGATGTTCCGCGAGATGCGGGACGCGATGAACTCCAGTACCTCCGGCGGGGCGTTGAGCTGCTCCTGCACCGCCTTCTTGCGGAGGATCGCGATGCGCGTCTCCAGCTCGGGCGGCTGCACGTCGGTGGTGAGGCCCCACTCGAAGCGGTTGCGGAGCCGGTCCTCCAGGGTCACCAGCTGCTTGGGCGGCCGGTCCGAGGACAGCACGATCTGCTTGTTCGCGTTGTGCAGCGTGTTGAAGGTGTGGAAGAACTCCTCCTGCGTCGACTCCTTGCTCGCCAGGAACTGGATGTCGTCGACGAGCAGGATGTCCACGTCGCGGTAGCGCTTGCGGAAGGCATCGCCCTTGCCGTCGCGGATCGAGTTGATGAACTCGTTGGTGAACTCCTCGGAGCTCACGTACCGCACGCGCGTGCCCGGGTAGAGGCTCCGCGCGTAGTGTCCGATCGCGTGCAGCAGGTGGGTCTTGCCGAGGCCCGACTCGCCGTAGATGAAGAGCGGGTTGTACGCCTTCGCCGGCGCCTCGGCGACCGCGACGGCGGCCGCGTGCGCGAACCGGTTCGAGGAACCGATGACGAAGGTGTCGAAGAGGTATTTGGGGTTCAGGCGCGCGTGCTGCTCGTTCGGGCCGCCGGCGCCCTGCCCGGAGGACGAGGAGCCGTGACCGCCGCCCGGCACGCCGCCGGGCCCGGGGACCGGACCGCCGGGGCGGGGACCGGGACGGGGGACGTGGTTCTGCGGCTCGGGCAGCTCGGCGCGCTCGGGCCGCTGCTGCTCGTAGCCGCGGGCCGGCTCGTCGTAGCGGGTCGCCCGGGACTGCTCGGGTCCCGTCGGGCTGCTGGGGCCGGTGTAGGGGGCGCGCTCCTGGTAGCCGCCGAGCCGCTGCTGCTGCCAGGAGAGGTCCTCCTGGGTGCGCGGCCAGGAGCCGGGGTCGGGCCGCTGCGGCTGCTGGTAGTCCGGGTAGGCCGGTCGGGCGGTGGGCAGGCCGTCGTCGGGCATCGGCCGGTGGCCGTAGCCCTCGTACTTCTCGTACGGCTCGGGCTGCGCGCGCTCGTCGTAGCGCGGCTGCTGCGGCTGCTGCACCGGGGGTGCCGGCGGCGTCGGCTCTCCGACGGAGTCGTCGACGGTGATCGCGATCCGGATCGGCCGGCCGCACTCACGGCTGAGGGTCTCGCTGATCAGCGGGGCGAGCCGGCCCTCCAGGACCCGCTTGCCCCATTCGTTGGGCACGGCGAGCAGCGCGGTGTCCGCGACCAGGGCGAGCGGCTGGCAGCGCTCGATCCACTGTTTGTCCTTGGGCTCGATCCCCTGCTGGCCCTCGGCGAGCAGTTGCTCGAGGACACGCGGCCACACTGCGGCAAGATCAGCAGGTACGTCAGCCACAGGGCACGCTTTCTCGCAGGTCCCACGATGGTGTGGTTCTCGGGGACAGTGGGTCGAAGTCCGTGAGGACGGGTCCGCCCGGGACAGGTGAGGACAGAACGGAAAAAGATTACGGAGACCGTCCACGGTAGTCGGGCCGGATGACGTGGTTCAAGTTGTTGTCCACAGCCTGTGCACAATGGGGGGTGGCGACAGGTCGGTTTGACCGGATGGCGTAGCCGCGCGTACCGTAACCAGGTCGAGTTGTCGATGGCTGCTGCCGCCTGCCTCCGATGGGCAAAGATCACGGTCTGTGATCGTGTAGCGGTGCACTCGGGCGTATTGCGAGCTACTCGTGGGCGCACGGTGACAGCCAGGCGATGTCCCGCCATCTACGAATCATTTCTGGAGCCCCCGAGTGAGCAAGCGCACCTTCCAGCCGAACAACCGTCGTCGCGCGAAGACCCACGGCTTCCGCCTGCGCATGCGCACGCGTGCCGGTCGCGCCATCCTTGCGAACCGCCGTTCCAAGGGTCGCTCGGCGCTGTCCGCCTGATCCACTTAAACAGGTCATGACGTGCTGCCTACCGAGAATCGGCTGAGGCGGCGCGAGGACTTCGCAACCGCGGTACGCCGAGGACGCCGGGCCGGTCGCCCGCTCCTCGTCGTCCACCTACGCAGCGGTGCAACGGACCCGCACGCGCCTGGGGAGAGCGCTCCCCCGACGCGTGCGGGTTTCGTCGTGAGCAAGGCCGTGGGCGGTGCGGTCGTACGCAACCAGGTGAAGCGACGCCTGCGCCATCTCGTCCGCGACCGCATCGACGAGCTGCCCCCCGGTAGCCTGGTGGTCGTACGGGCGTTGCCCGGAGCCGGTGACGCCGACCACGCACAGCTGGCCCGAGACCTGGACGCCGCTCTTCAGCGGCTGCTGGGAGGGGGCACGCGATGAAGTACCCGCTGCTGGCTCTCATCAAGCTGTACCAGTGGACGATCAGCCCTCTCCTGGGCCCCGTCTGCCGGTACTACCCGTCGTGTTCCCACTACGGATTCACGGCCATCGACCGGCATGGCGCGATCAAGGGCACGGCCCTGACCGCCTGGCGCATCCTGCGGTGCAACCCGTGGTCGCCCGGCGGCGTGGATCACGTCCCCCCGCGCAAGCGCCCCCGCTGGCACGAGATGCTGCGGAACGCGCTGCGCGGCGACAAGGGCGGATCCCCCACCGAGACGAGCCCGGCCGCCGAGACCTCGCCCAATGCTCAAGGAGCCTGATTAGTGGACACGATTGCCAGTCTGTTCAGCTTCATCACCTGGCCCGTTTCCTGGGTCATCGTCCAGTTCCACAAGATGTACGGGGCGATCTTCGGCCCTGACACGGGCTGGGCCTGGGGTCTGTCCATCGTGTCCCTGGTGGTGCTGATCCGCATCTGCCTGATCCCGCTCTTCGTGAAGCAGATCAAGTCGACGCGGAACATGCAGGCGCTCCAGCCGAAGATGAAGGCGATCCAGGAGCGCTACAAGAGCGACAAGCAGCGTCAGTCCGAAGAGATGATGAAGCTGTACAAGGAGACGGGTACCAACCCGCTCTCCTCGTGCCTTCCCATCCTGGCGCAGTCGCCGTTCTTCTTCGCCCTGTACCACGTGCTGTCGGCCATCGCCAACGGCGAGACCATCGGCGTCATCAACCAGTCGCTGCTCGAGAGCGCCCGTCAGGCCCACATCTTCGGTGCCCCGCTGGCCGCCAAGTTCACGGACAGCGCCGCCGAGGTCCAGGCCCTCGGTGCCTCGATCACCGATGTGCGCGTCGTCACCGCGATCATGATCATCATGATGTCGGCCTCGCAGTTCTTCACTCAGCGCCAGCTGATGATGAAGAACGTCGACCTCTCGGTGAAGACCCCGTACATGCAGCAGCAGAAGATGCTCATGTACATCTTCCCGCTGATCTTCGCCGGCATGGGCATCAACTTCCCCGTCGGTGTCCTCGTCTACTGGCTGACCACCAACGTGTGGACCATGGGCCAGCAGATGTACGTGATCAACCAGAACCCGACGCCGGGCAGCAAGGCCCAGGACGCCTACCTCCAGCGCCTGCTGAAGAGCGTCACGCACAGCGGTGAGGTCAAGGGCCGCCGCCGGAAGAACATCGTCAAGGTCATCGTCGCCAAGGGCAGTGACCGCAACGAGAACGAGCGCCGCTTCTTCGCGGGCCTCTCCAAGGCCGGCTTCGCCGCCCAGGCGGACGGCACCGTGATCAAGAGCGACACGATCGTGGCCGAGGCCGAGGGCGGTGCCGCCGCCAGGCGTCAGCAGCCCAAGCGCCAGACCAAGGCCCAGCGCCAGGCCGGCACGGCCCAGCAGGCGAAGGACACCGAGGCCGAGGAGTCGGCGGAGACCACCGAGAAGAGCGTCTCGGACACCGAGTCGAAGACCTCGCTGGAGAAGAAGCCGGAGACCCCCGCCAAGGGCGGCACACAGGGTCAGTCCTCCGGCCGCAGCCGCGCCAGCTCGGGCGGCAACCGCCAGCGCAAGGGCCAGCAGCGGCCCAAGCACCCGTCCTCCAAGAAGTAAGCCCTCCCAGAAGCAAGAAGGAGTCCATCCGTGACGGAAGGCACCACCTCCGCCGCCGCCGAGGGTGGCGACACCCTGACCCGCCTGGAGCAGGAGGGTGAGATCGCGGCCGACTACCTCGAGGGCCTGCTCGACATCGCCGACCTCGACGGCGACATCGACATGGACGTCGAGGCGGACCGGGCCGCGGTCTCGATCATCAGCGACTCCAGCAGCCGCGACCTGCAGAAGCTCGTGGGCCGCGACGGTGAGGTCCTGGAGGCGCTCCAGGAGCTGACGCGCCTTGCCGTGCACCGGGAGACCGGTGACCGCAGCCGCCTGATGCTCGACATCGCCGGCTTCCGGGCCAAGAAGCGCGCCGAGCTCGCCGAGCTGGGCGCCAAGGCCGCGGCCGAGGTGAAGTCCACCGGCCAGCCGGTCAAGCTGGACCCGATGACGCCGTTCGAGCGCAAGGTCGTGCACGACGCGATCGCCGCCGCCGGTCTGCGCAGCGAGTCCGAGGGCGAGGAGCCGCAGCGCTTCGTCGTCGTGCTCCCGGCCTGAACCCTCACGTAGTGTCGGCCCCGTCTGTTCGCAGGCGGGGCCGATCTTTGTCAGCCTTGATAGTCAGCCACCACAGTGCGCTCGCACGCGAGTCGTGCGGTACGGAAGGACGGTTCCCGTGACGGAGGCAGCGGAGCTCCCCGAGGCGCCGGAGCAGGCGCGGACAGTCTTCGGTGAGTACTTCCCGGAGGCCGTGCGGTACGCCGAGCTGCTCGCGGACGCGGGTGTGAAGCGCGGTCTGATCGGCCCGCGCGAGGTCCCGCGTCTCTGGGAGCGCCACCTGCTGAACTGTGCCGTCCTCTCGGAGGTCGTCCCCGAGGGCGTCACCGTCTGCGACGTGGGCTCGGGCGCCGGTCTGCCCGGCATCCCGCTGGCTCTGGTCCGGCCCGATCTGAAGATCACGCTCCTGGAGCCCCTCCTGCGCCGGACGAACTTCCTCCAGGAGGTCGTCGAGCTCCTCGGTCTCGACCACGTGACCGTGGTCCGGGGTCGTGCGGAGGAGATGCTCGGCAAGATCACGCCCGTGCACGTGGTGACCGCCCGCGCGGTGGCCCCGCTCGACCGGCTGGCCGGCTGGGGCGTTCCCCTGCTGCGGCCGTACGGCGAGATGCTGGCGCTCAAGGGCGACACCGCCGAGGAGGAGATCAACGGTGCTCGCGCCGCGCTCTCCCGGCTCGGTGTGGTGGAGGCCTCGGTGCTTCAGGTGGGCGAGGGGATCGTCGATCCGATGACCACGGTCGTCCGGGTGGAGGTCGGCGAGAGCCCCGGCGGCGTGCGGTTCGCGGCCAAGCGGGCCAAGGCCGCCCGTACGAGCAAGACCCGTCGACGCCGCTGAGCGTCGCATACGTACCATTTCGGAGTGTCGAACGGTCCCGGCCGGGCGGCGGCGGCATGGTGTTTCACGTGAAACGTCGCTCACTGCTGCAAGGGATCATCAGCCGCGGTCGCGCGGCTGCCACGCCCCGGGACCGTAGACCCCGCGTGAAGCCACTCGCGAGGGTTACGGAGTTGTCCACAGAGGTGGATTCACCCACAGAACCACCGACCTCGCTGGTTCACGACCCCGAAAGCATGGCAGGCTCTCCTCATCGCGAGCCTGAAGCCGAGGAGAGTGAATCCTTGCGGTCCGACGCCAACATCGCGGGACCGATGACCGATCCGGTCCCCGGTCCCCGAACCGAATCGGTGGGGGAGGATGTTTCACGTGAAACACCGCCCCCGATGGACGACACCCCCATCGGTCGTGCTGCCCAGCTGGCAGTAGAGGCGCTGGGTCGTGCCGGTGAGGGACTTCCCCGCCCGGCCCAGACACGCGTGATGGTCGTCGCCAATCAGAAGGGCGGCGTGGGCAAGACGACCACGACGGTCAACCTTGCCGCCTCCCTGGCACTGCACGGCGCCCGGGTCCTGGTCATCGACCTGGACCCGCAGGGCAACGCCTCGACGGCGCTCGGCATCGACCACCACGCCGAGGTCCCCTCGATCTACGACGTCCTGGTGGACAGCAAGCCGCTCTCCGATGTGGTGCAGCCGGTCATGGACGTCGAGGGCCTCTTCTGCGCCCCCGCGACCATCGACCTGGCCGGCGCGGAGATCGAGCTGGTGTCGCTGGTGGCGCGCGAGAGCCGTCTGCAGCGGGCGATCCAGGCCTATGAGCAGCCGCTGGACTACATCCTCATCGACTGCCCGCCCTCGCTCGGCCTCCTCACGGTCAACGCCATGGTGGCGGGCGCGGAGGTGCTGATCCCGATCCAGTGCGAGTACTACGCACTGGAGGGGCTCGGACAGCTCCTGCGGAACGTCGACCTGGTACGGGGGCACCTCAACCCGGCGCTCCACGTCTCGACGATCCTGCTCACCATGTACGACGGCAGGACGAGGCTCGCCTCCCAGGTCGCCGACGAGGTGCGCAGCCACTTCGCCGAGGAGGTGCTGCGGACCAGTATTCCGAGGTCCGTCCGCATCTCGGAGGCGCCGAGCTACGGGCAGACGGTCCTCACGTACGACCCGGGCTCCAGCGGCGCCCTGTCGTACCTCGAAGCGGCCCGTGAGATCGCCCTGCGGGGGGCCGCCGTGCACTACGACCCGCAGCACGCCCATGTAGGGCACCAGAACAACCAGCGCAGCATGTCGGAGGGGATCCAGTGAGCGAGCGACGTAGGGGATTGGGGCGTGGGCTCGGTGCCCTGATTCCTGCTGCTCCCCAGGAACGGCAGGTGGAGCGAGGGGTGGCCGCCGCGAAGCTGGCGACGCTGCCGCAGAGCCCGCAGGCCCCGGAGTCGTCGCCGACGTGGAACGAGCCCGAGCCGGTGGCCCTGCCGGAGCCTCCGGCCGGTGCCTACTTCACCGAGCTTCCGATCGATGCCATCGTTCCCAACCGGCATCAGCCCCGTGAGGTCTTCGACGAGGACGCGCTGGCGGAGCTCGTCACCTCCATCAAGGAGGTCGGCCTGCTCCAGCCCGTGGTCGTGCGCAAGATCGAGGCCGACCGCTATGAGCTCGTCATGGGCGAGCGTCGTCTGCGGGCCTCGGCGACGGCGGGCCTGGAGCGGATCCCGGCGATCGTCCGGGACACCGACGACGAGAAGATGCTCCTGGACGCGCTCCTGGAGAACCTTCACCGGGCCCAGCTGAACGCGATCGAAGAGGCCCACGCCTACGAGCAGCTGCTCAAGGACTTCGGCTGCACTCATGACCAGCTCGCGGAGCGGATCGGGCGCTCCCGCCCGCAGATCTCCAACACGCTGCGTCTGCTGCGTCTCTCGCTGCCGGTGCAGCGCCGGGTCGCCGCCGGAGTGCTCTCCGCCGGCCATGCGCGGGCCCTGCTCGGTGTGGAGGACCCGGACGCCCAGGACAAGCTGGCGTACCGGATCGTCGCCGAAGGCCTCTCGGTGCGCAGCGTCGAGGAGATCGTGAGCCTCATGGGCTCCGAGGAGTCCGCGTCGGCGGTCAAGCCGAAGGGCCCGCGTGCCGGTGGCCGTGTCTCACCCGCGCTCACGGACCTCGCCACCCGGCTCTCGGACCGCTTCGAGACCCGGGTGAAGGTCGACCTGGGACAGAAGAAGGGCAAGATCGTCGTCGAGTTCGCCTCGATGGACGACCTGGACCGGATCCTCTCGACCCTGGCTCCCGGCGAGGGACGGGTCATGGACCACAAGAACGCCGAGCAGAGCTGATCCCTCCCGCTCGCTGAGGCCGCCCAGGGCGGGCCGCGCTCCGGACTTCACCGGAACACGGCCCGCCCTTTGCCTATGAGCGGTATCGCCCCGATCGCCCGATCGATACGATTCCGAGAAGCGTATGCGTGCTCGATGGCGAGGGAAACGAGGAGCAGCCGTGGGGCGTCGGCTCGTACCGCTCACGCTGGACAACCTTCCGGATCTCCCCAAGCGGTGTCGCTCCTGTGTCTTCTGGGAGCTCGACCCGGTCAGCGGTGAGGCGGCGATGAAGGCGGGACGCCCGGAGCTGGAGAAGGAGTCCTGGATCTCGGCCGTGCTCCTGGAATGGGGTTCCTGCGGCCGGGTGGTCTACGTCGACGAGGTGCCGGTCGGCTATGTCCTCTACGCTCCCCCGGCCTATGTGCCGCGTTCGACGGCCTTCCCGACGAGCCCCGTGGCGGCGGACGCCGTTCAGCTGATGACGGCGTGGATCATGCCGGGCTATCAGGGGCAGGGCCTGGGACGGGTGATGGTGCAGACCGTGGCCAAGGACGTGATGAGGCGGGGCTTCAAGGCGATCGAGGCGTTCGGGGACGCCCGCTGGAAGGAGCCGGCCTGTGTGCTGCCGGCCGACCATCTCCTCGCGGTGGGCTTCAAGACCGTCCGCCCGCACCACGCCTTCCCCCGGCTGAGGCTGGAGCTCAGGACGACGCTCTCCTGGAAGGAGGACGTCGAGATGGCCCTGGACCGTCTGCTCGGCGCCGTGCAGAAGGAGCCGGTCCTGCGGCCGCTCTAGGCGCGGGACACGCGAACGGCCCACCCCTTCCGGGGTGGGCCGTTGGTGTTTCACGTGAAACGTTCACATGAGCGTTTCACGTGAAACAGAGGAGCATCAGGCCTTGGTGGGCTCGACGAAGTCCGCCAGGTCGCGCAGGATGGCGGCCTTCGGCTTGGCGCCGACGATGGTCTTCACGACGTCGCCGCCCTGGTAGACGTTGAGCGTCGGGATCGACATGACGCCGTACTTGGCGGCCGTGTCCGGGTTCTCGTCGATGTTGAGCTTCACGATCTCGATCTGCTCGCCGTGCTCGGCGGCGATGGCCTCCAGCGACGGGGCGATCTGGCGGCACGGGCCGCACCAGGCAGCCCAGAAGTCCACGAGGACGGGCTTGTCGCTCTTGAGGACAACGTCCTCGAAGTCTGCGTCGGTCACGTTCTTCAGGGCGCCGGCCACGGCGGCCTCCTTTTTTCGCGGGGTGTGGGGCGGGGAGAGACGGGGTCAGACCGCGGGGGTCTCGGCCAGCTTCTCGCTGTCGGCGAGGGCGGCCAGGAAGCGCTCGGCGTCGAGCGCGGCGGAGCAGCCGGTGCCGGCGGCCGTGATGGCCTGACGGTAGGTGTGGTCCACGACGTCACCGGCGCCGAAGACGCCCGTGAGGTTCGTGCGCGTCGACGGGGCGGCGACCTTGAGGTAGCCCTCCTCGTCCAGCTCCAGCTGGCCCTTGAAGAGCTCGGTCCGCGGGTCGTGGCCGACGGCGATGAAGAGGCCGGTGACGGGGAGCTCGCGGGTCGCACCGGTCTTCGTGTCGCGCAGGGTCAGACCGCTGAGCTTCTGCTCGCCGTGGATCTCGGTGACCTCGCTGTCCCAGGCGAAGGAGATCTTCGGGTCGGCGAAGGCACGCTCCTGCATGGCCTTGGAGGCGCGCAGGGTGTCGCGGCGGTGGACGATCGTGACGGACTTGGCGAAGCGCGAGAGGAAGGTGGCCTCCTCGATCGCGGTGTCGCCGCCGCCGACGACGGCGATGTCCTGGTCCTTGAAGAAGAACCCGTCGCAGGTGGCGCACCAGGAGACACCGCGGCCGGAGAGTGCGTCCTCGTTGGGGAGGCCGAGCTTGCGGTGCTGGGAGCCGGTGGTGACGATCACGGCCTTCGCGCGGTGCACGGTGCCGGCGGTGTCGGTGACGGTCTTGATGTCACCGGTCAGGTCCACGGCGATGACGTCGTCCGGGATCAGCTCGGCGCCGAAGCGCTCGGCCTGGGCCCGCATGTTGTCCATCAGGTCCGGGCCCATGATGCCGTCACGGAAACCGGGGAAGTTCTCGACCTCGGTGGTGTTCATCAGGGCGCCACCGGCGGTGACGGCGCCTTCGAAGACCAGAGGCTTCAGCGACGCTCGGGCCGTGTAGAGCGCAGCGGTGTAACCCGCGGGCCCGGAGCCGATGATGATCACGTTACGGACGTCGCTCACGGGTTTCTTCCTCGTCTCTGCAGACTGCCACTGCCTACGGGGGCGGTTGTCTCGGTCGCTCTCACCCCACCCAACGGATCCTAAGGGGCGTGCATTCCCGAGAGCCCGCGCGGCTCGGTGGCCGGACAGGAAGAGAGGTCAGGAGCGAGGGTACGTCTGGCTGAGCAGGACGTCGGCGGCCGGGCTTCCGCTCTCCGTGGGCTTGTCGGCGCAGGAGGCGTCGAGCACATAGGCCTGGACCCGTGTGCTGTCCGCCGGATCGGCCAGGACGAGCAGATAGGCGGGTGTTCCCCGGTATTCGCCCCGCTCGTAGCCGAGCACCCCGTCGGTGCGGCCGGTGCCGGCCAGCACACAGCGGGGAACGTCCCCGGCTCCGTTGCGCTGGGAGGTGTCGGTACCGGTCGCGGCGGACATGGATTCGGGCCCGACCCCCTGGGGGGTCTTGGGCGCGCTCTTCTCGGTCAGGAGGGCGTGGACGCGGTCCTCGACGGGTGCGCCGGAGAAGGGGCTGAGGGGGGCGCTCGCGAGCGTGTCGGCCTTCTGGGCGTCGCCCGAACTGCTGGCGGTCAGGTTGCCCGCCTGGCTGAGGTACAGGCTTGTGCCGAGCGCCACGGCCGCGAAGGCGGCGCCGATCGTGGAGAGCAGTGCGATCCGGCGACGGCGGGGCCTGCCGGGGCGACCGGGGCCGGTGCCCGCCCGAGGGCGTCCTGCGGGGCGATCCGCGGCCGGGGCGGGAGGCGCGGTCTCGTACGAAGAGCGCGATGTTTCACGTGAAACAGGGGTGTCGCTCTCCGGAGACTCCGGAGATGTGGCGTTGAGGAGTGCCTCGGCGGCCAGGGCGGCGTCGATCCGGCCGGCGATCTCGGCGGGCATGCGGGGAGGGCCCGGCAAGGTGCCGAGGAGGCCCCGGATCTCCTCCAGGGAGGACCGTACGTCCGCACAGAGGGGACAGCCGTCCAGGTGCTGTCGTACGGCCGCCGAACGGGTCGGCGAGAGCAGCCCCTCGGTCAGATCGGAGATCTCCGAGACGTCCGGGTGCTGTGTGGTGTCGGCCCTGCCGGCCGTGGAAGTCACGTGCGCCCACCTCCGCCCTTCACAGCAGCTGGATCTGTCGGTCCGGTATCCGTCGGCCCCGGCACCGGTGGGACGGATGTCCCCGGCGTCCGGTTCCTTCCCCCTTCGACGGCCTCGTTACCCACGGTGTCGGCGCGCAGATGAGTGACCATCGGAAGGAGGCGTGCCCGCCCGCGCGCGCAGCGGCTCTTCACGGTCCCCGTCGGGACGCCGAGGATACGGGCCGCCTCCGCGACCGGGTATCCCTGCATGTCGACGAGGACGAGGGCGGCGCGCTGGTCCGGGGGAAGCGTGGCGAGCGCGGCCAGCAGCTCCCGGTGGAGGTCCTGGCGCTCGGCGGGAGCCTCGGCGGACTCGTGGGGTTCGAGGAGCTGCTCGAAGCGGTCGGTGTCGTCGACGGACGAGGTCTTACGAGAGGCGGTCTTACGGGCACGGTCGATGCAGGCGTTCACCGTGATGCGGTGGAGCCAGGTCGTGA
Source organism: Streptomyces sp. NRRL B-24572 (assembly GCF_002156145.1). Lineage (NCBI taxonomy): Bacteria > Bacillati > Actinomycetota > Actinomycetes > Kitasatosporales > Streptomycetaceae > Streptomyces > Streptomyces sp. NRRL B-24572. The sequence goes on from NZ_MWIG01000305.1 coordinate 11,928, forward strand.
CGGCCGACTGGCCGCGGAAGGTGTGGGCGGCCCGGAAGGCGGAGATCAGGGCGTCCTGGACGGCGTCAGCGGCCTCCTCGCGGTCCCCCAGGGTCCGCAGGGCCACCGCCCACAGCCGATCGCGATGGCGCCGCACGAGCTCACCGAAGGCGTCCGGGTCCCCGGCGACGTGACGCGCCAGGAGTTCCCGGTCGTCTGCGGCGTCTATCGGACGGTCCAACGGTGAGCCCCCTCCCCTGTGATCGTCAGCCCATGACCTTGACTTCGGTCAGCTGGCCGCGGAACTCACCTTCGGTGAGGGGCAGCTCCGTCAGCCAGACCAGAACGTAGCGGGTGGTGACCGGCTTGGTGAGCTTCAGCTTCATATCGCTGCCGGCACCGGAGGTCTGGGTGGTGAACTCTTCGGCCGTGGACGGAGCCGAGGAGGCATCGGCGGGAGCCGTGCGAATCTCCACCGAGGTGCGCCCGACGAACGACAGGTCGACCGCGCGGACCTTCTGGGCCGAGCCCAGGTCCAGCACGATCCCGACGCCGCTCTTCAGGTTGCCGAAGTGCGCGGTGGTGTAGTTCTTGGTGTGCCAGAAGGTGCTCGGATCACCGTCGAAGGCGCTCGCCACCGACTCCGGGTACTCCTCGCCGTTGCCCCCGGGGGGCGGGTCGAAGTCCTGGGCGGACGAGATGGCTATCGGCTTCAGCGGCTTGGGCTTCTCGTCGTCGAGCGTCGGCTGCACGGTCTTCGGCTCGTCCTTGCCCTCCGGGGCGAGGAGGCGGTCCGCGATCTGCCAGCTGCCGAGGCCGAGCGCGGCGATGAGGAGGGCCGAGACGGCCCACTTCAGGGCCTTGCCCGTGCGGCTCTGCAGCGGGGGCGGCGGGACGACGACCGGCTGGGTGACCACGGGACGCGGCTGGGGGCGGCCGTAGGTGCCCTGCTGGTACGTCGTGTGCTGGTACTCGGGCGGGGCGGTGAACTCCGGCTCCGGCGGACGGACGCGGGGCATCGCCGCCACGGCCTTGGCCAGCTCGTCCGGAGTGGTGCAGGGCGGCTCCTGCCGCGAGGCGGTGGCCCCGTCGTTGGCGAGGGCGCGCATGGCGATCTCGGAGAGGCCGCGGTGGACGCCCGCGCGGACCTGGTCCGGCGGGAGCAGCCCGACGCCCTTGGGGAGGCCGGACAGGCCGTGGGCGTCGTTCTCGTACGGCCAGCGCTGGGTGAGCGCGGCGTACAGCAGGGCGCCGATGGCCTCGGTGTCGGTGCGCTGCGGACGCTCGGCGGTGATGCCGCGCAGGGCGGCGTTCACGGCCAGGCCGCGGATCCGGTACTGGCCGGTGGAGCTGCGCAGGACGGCGCTCGGGGTCAGCCGGAGGTGCGCGAGGCCCTCGCGGTGGGCGGCGGCCATGGCCTGGGAGACCTGGCTGACGAGCTGGTACGCGTCGTGCGGCGCCAGGGGGCCGTCAGCGAGCAGCGCGGTCAGCTCGGTGGAGTCGGGAAGCCACTCGTGCACGACGTACACGAGGTCGTTCTCCTCGACGGCGTCGAGGACCTGGACGAACCGGGGGTCGCCGAGGAGGGCCGAGGAGCGGGCCGCGGCCAGGACCGACCGGGCTCTGGGGTGGTCGGCCGGCAGCAGGTGGACCCCGACGGCGCGACGCAGTTTCTCGTCGACGGCACGCCAGCTGCTGAACCCGTCCAGACGGGTGACGCACTCCTCCAGCCGGTAGCGTCTGGCCAGTTTGTGGCCGCTGTGCAGTTCGGGTGCCGTGATGGGGGGCTGTTCGCCGCTCTGTCGTTCGACCGCCTTGTTCTCCGTGGCCTCGGCGGTCTTCTCCGCCGTCTTCTGCTCTTCCGCCACCCCGTCGGTCGCGGCCGTGTCCGCCTTGGCGGTCAGCGGGTCGTCACCGCTGTTGTCGGCCACGTCGACGGCAGCCGTGCTACGTTCCGCCACCGTCGTTCCTGCCTCCCCATCCGTTGCGCCACATCCAACAGCCAAGCCAATTGTGCCCACAGTCGGACGCTATGCACGACACGCGGTTCCCGCCGATGGTTGTGCGGAACCGCCGGTTCAGCGTCCCAGACGGCCGCGGACCATGCCGACCAGGGTGTTCAGTTCCGCGATCCGCATGCGCTTCGCCGCGACGAAGAAGACGCCGAGGAGCACCGCCCCACCGACCAGCAGGGCGGCGAGCGAACCGAGGGCGCCCTCGCCGAGGAGCTTCAGCAGGCCGAAACCGACGACACCGGCCACGATCGCGGCGGGCACGGAAGCCATGCAGAGGCGCGCGTAGGTGCGCATCACATGGGTGCCGTCCAGGTCGCCGCCCAGGCGCTTGCGGAGCCGGCGCCACGCGACGCCGACGCCGACGGCGTAGGCGAGGCCGTACGAGGCGGCCATGCCGACCACGGCCCACTGGGCGGGCAGGACGACGTAACAGACCGCCGAGGCGGCCGCGTTGACGGCGGCGACGATCACCGTGTTGTAGAAGGGCGTCCGGGTGTCCTCGTAGGCGTAGAAGCCGCGGAGCACGACGTACTGGACGGAGTAGGGGATCAGGCCGAGGCCGAAGGCCATCAGGATGAAGCCCATGCCCTGGGCGGCCTCGACGCCGCTGGAGGCGTAGAGCAGGGTGCACATCGGGACGCCGAGCGCCAGGAAGGCGAAGGAGACCGGGACGATCGCGACGGCCGAGTTCCGCAGGCCCTGCGAGATGTCGTCCCGGACGGCGCCGGGGTCGTCGTCGTGGGCGGCGCGGGAGATCCGCGGCAGCAGCGCGGCCATCACGGAGACCGTGATGATGGCCTGCGGCATGCCCCAGATCAGCTGGGCGTTCGAGTAGGCGAGGAAGCCGGCACCGTTCTTCCCGGACTCCTCACCGGCGGCGGTGGCGAGCTGGGTGACGACCAGGACGCCCGCCTGGTTGGCGAGGACGAAGAGGACGGTCCACTTGGCCAGCTTGACCGTCTTGCCGAGCCCGTGGCCCTTCCAGTCGAAGCGGGGCCGGAAGCGGAAGCCCGTCTCGCGCAGGTACGGGATCATCGCCAGGGCCTGGACGACGAGGCCGAGCAGGGTGCCGATGCCGAGCAGCCGGACGCCCTCGTCCGGGATGGTCTCCACGCCCATGTGGGACTCGGCGGAGGTTCCGTAGACCCAGATGAACAGGCCGAAGGTGACGATCATGACGATGTTGTTGAGGACCGGGGTCCACATCATCGCGCCGAACTTGCCGCGGGCGTTGAGGATCTGCCCCATCACCACGTGCACGCCCATGAAGAAGATCGTGGGCAGGCAGTAGCGGGCGAAGGTCACGGCCACGCTGTTGGCCGCGGCGTCGTCGGCGATCGTGTTCGACATCAGCCGGATCAGCAGCGGCGCCGCGAAGACGGCCAGGGCCACGATGAGGCCGAGCGCCACCATGACCAGGGTGAGCAGGCGGTTGGCGTAGGCCTCGCCGCCGTCCTCGTCGTTCTTCATCGAGCGGACGAGCTGGGGGACGAAGACCGAGTTGAGGCCGCCGCCGACGGTGAGGATGTAGATCATCGTCGGCAGGGTGTAGGCGATGGTGAAGGTGTCACCGAGCAGGGCCGCGCCGAGCGCACCGGTGATCACCAGACTGCGGACGAAGCCGGTCAGCCGGGAGACCAGGGTGCCGGCCGCCATCACCGCGCTCGACTTGAGCAGCCCGGAGGCACGGCCCGCCTTCTTGGGGGCGGGCGCGGGCAGCGGGTCCGGCT